>JAURVS010000140.1 GCA_030655355.1 Sphingopyxis sp. | reverse complement strand
ATATCGACGGCGACACCGCACCCGGAACGCTCAGCATCAATGTCGACGATGATACGCCGACCGTGACGCTTGTTGCGACGAACGAGAGCAGCATCCTGCTCACAACGCAGGACGCACAGACGATCGGTGCGGCCAGCGATTCGGAAACTTCGACCGCGAACTTTGGCAACGTCTTCACGCTGACCTCGGCCTATGGCGCCGACGGGGCGGGCACGACGACGCTGACCTATGCGCTCAGCCTCGCTGGCGCGAACGGCAGTCTGGCAAGCCTCGCGAGCGATGGCGTTGCAATCCGCCTCTATACCCAGCCCGATGGTTCGGTCGTCGGTTCGACCGCGACGACCCCGGCGGGCGTCAGCGCTGCAAACACGATCTTCTCGCTCGCGGTCAACACCGCAGGCGCGGTTACGTTGACGCAGTTCGCCGAAATCGATCATGCGACACCCGGCAATATCGCAGGACCGTATGACGGGCAGTTTGCGACGCTCGCGAACGGTCTCGTCAACCTGAACGGTACCGCGACGATCACCGACCGCGACGGCGACACACGGACGACCACGGCCTTGGTCGACCTTGGCGGCAATATCCGCTTCGCCGATGATGGTCCGTCGATCGCAGTCGGCGCGCCGTTGCCGGTCCTTACGGTCGACGAATCGAACTTCGGCATCAACGCGATCAGCGCCGCCGTGTTCACGACCAACTATGGCGCCGACGGCCCAGGTACCGTGACCTATGCGCTCGGCATCAACAGCGGTTCGACGGGTCTCGTCGATACGGCGACCGGGCAAGCCGTCGTCCTGTCGGTTGTTGGCGGACAGGTTGTCGGCACGGCCGGTGCCAACGGCCCGACGGTGTTCACCGTGGCGGTTGACGCCAGCGGCAACATCACGCTCGATCAGATTCGCGCGATCGCACATGATGTCGATGGCAGCACGCCGGCGCAGCATGATGATGCAAAGTCGCTTTTGGCGGCCAATCTGATCACGGTTACCGGGACGATCACCGACGGTGACGGCGACAGTGCGCAGGCGACGATCAACATCGGCCAGCAGCTGACGTTCCGCGATGACGGTCCGACAACGACCGCAGATTCGGGTTCGACGACCGAAGCGACGCTTGATTTCAATGCGGCCTTCGTGATCGATTTCTCGGGCAGCATCGACAACACCGAATTGAATACGATGCTCAGCGCGGTTCGCGAAGCCGGCTTGCTGTTGTTCGGCAGTTCCAGCGGCAACGTCTCGATCCGTCTGATCGGCTTCTCGTCGACCGCCAGCAACCTCGGCGTGTTCACCGATCCCGTGAGCTTCGTGAACGCGATCGACAGCCGCAACCCTGCGGAAGGTGGCACCAGGCCTTTTGATGGCGGCACCGACTTCACCGCCGGTATCCAGACCTTGATGAGCGTCTATGCCCCCAGCCCGACCGCAAGCAACCAGGTCTTCTTCCTGAGCGACGGCAACCCGAATGAGCAGACGGGGACCGGCGGCAATTCGCTGTCCGACGCGACGCGCGCCAACTGGATCAATTTCGTGAACAATGGCGACGTCAACGTCACCGCCATTGGCGTTGGCGACGGGATCAGCATTCCGCGCTTGCAGGACGTCAATGTCGATGGCGGTCCGGCGCCGATCGTGGTTAGCGATTTCGACGACCTTGTAGCGACCCTGCTTAACGCCGTTGTGGCACTGCCGGTTAGCGGAGATCTCGACGCCAACGATAGTTTTGGCGGTGACGGCGGCCGGATTCAGTCGATCACGGTCAGCGGCACCACCTACACATGGAACGGCGCCACGACGATTACGCGGACAGGCGCAAATCCGGGCACCGAACCCGCGGGCACGAGCATTTCGGTGACGACGCCGACTGGCGCGACGCTGACTCTTAATTTCGCCACGGGGATTTGGACTTATGCACCGCCGACTAACCCGACAGTCGGTGCGGAGACGTTCAACTATACGGTGATCGACGGCGACGGCGACACGGCAGGGTCGACTCTCACCGTGACGGTGGTCGACGGCGGCGGCCCCGGCAGCGGCAACATCGCAAGTGCCGATATCGTTATCACCAACGCCAGCGGCACGGGTGCTGCGATCCAGATCGCCGAAGCGGCGCTGCTCGCCAATGACCAGGCCGGAACGGCCATCTCCGGATCGGCGAGCAATGTCACCGACGCGACCAGCGTGACACGCGGCGGCGGCAACTTCATCTTCACCGACAACGACGCCGACGGTGGCAGCTTCTTCTACTCGACCACACCCTCGGATACCGGGCGCGTCACGGTTAACCGTGCACAAGCGGGTGAGACGCAGCTCGATGGGACCAGCGCCAACGACATCCTTGTCGGCCGTGACGGCGTCGCCGACATACTCGTCGGAAAGGGCGGCAGCGACTATATGTACGGCCTTGGCGGCGACGATATTTTCAACCTCGCCAACGGTCACTTTGGCGCGGGCGAGCTCATCGATGGCGGAACCGGCAACGACGGCATTGTGCTGACGAACGCGACGACGGTGAATTTTGCCACCGGGACGATTGTCAGTGTCGAAACGCTGACGGGCAGCGCCAGCAACGACAATGTGACGATGTCGGCGCAGCAATGGGCCGCGTTCAACACGATCAACCTCGCCGCTGGCGGCAGCGATGTTCTTAGCGTCAATGTCAGCGGCGCAGTCAATATCTCGGGCTCGGCGATAACGACGGTTTCGAACACCGAAACGGGCAATCTGACGGGCAGCGCCGGCGCCGATACGCTCACGCTGACGGGGGCGCAGTTGAATGCGATTCTGACCGGCTCGGGCACTGTCAACCTGGGCGGTGGCACCGATACGATCGTCCTCACCTCGACTTCGAGCGACCTCAACGGTCTTTCCGATGGCGGGCTCACCAACGTGGAGGCGATCTCGGCGGTGGGCGCCAGTGCCGGTGTAAAGATCATGCTCTCCAGCCAGAGCGAAGCTTTCACCGTCACCGGTTCCAGCTTCGCTGACACGCTCGGCGGAGGCACCGCGAACGACACGCTCACCGGCGGCGCTGGCGCGGACCAGTTCCGCTTCCGTAGCACCAACAACGGTACCGACACGGTCACCGATTTTGCCGTCGGCACGGACAAGATTGCGTTTCTCGACACCGGAGCAACGGGCAGCGGCAGCGTCAATTTCCTTGGCACTGCGGGCACGGCTGCGGGCGCGGCACTGACGGCCAGCGATTTCCAGGCCCGCGGCTCGATTGCTGCCATCTCGTCGGCGGACGACAATCACGTCATTCTGATCACCGCACAGCAAACCGCGACCCAGATTGCCACGAGCACCAATGCCGCGACCGACGCCTATGTCGTGGTGTATAACTCCAGCACGGCTCGCGCCGAAATCTGGTTCGATACCGATTGGAACACGACCGGCAGTCGCTCGCTGGTTGGCGTCCTTTCGGGCGTAACGCCAGCGCAGGTCGCCGGGCTGACCGCCGCGGATTTCGTTGTCTACAACAATGCTGCTGACCCGATCATCCTCGACCTCAATGGCGATGGCTATGCGTTCGGTTCGACCGCGACGTTCGACATCAATGCCGATGGGGCAACCGACAAGGTGACGTGGAATTCGTCGAACGACGGTATTCTTGCCATCGATCTCGACGGCAACGGCTCGATTGACAATGGGAGCGAGATCTTCACCCCCGGCTTCGGTGGTGGAAAATTCGCCAATGGTACCGAGGCGCTGGCGTCGCTCGACGACAATGGCGACGGCGTAATCGACGCGAACGACGCCGCTTTTGCCAAGCTGCTCGTCTGGCAGGATGCCAATGCCGACGGCGTGAGCAATGCGGGCGAGCTTGCGAGCCTCGCCGATCATGGCATCGCTTCGATCGCGACGGGTGCGGCGCATGCCGACGACGTGATCGACGGGCAGGAGGTCACCGCACGCGGCACCTTCACCCGCACCGACGGATCGACCGGCGAATATATCGAAGCACAGCTCGATACGCAGCTTGGCACGCGCGCATCGACGCGTGAGGCCGAAGATGCGCAGCGGACCGCAGGCAATCAGGCTTTGACCAACTCGTTGGTCGCTGCCTCGCTTGTTGCTTTGGCAACCGACGCCCCCCACGACAATTTCGTACCGCAGACGGTGGCTACGGAGGATACTGGATCGGGTGCATCGACCGAAACCGGTGCCACCGCGCCTGCCGTGGCCGCACCGGCCGACACGGCTTCGAACGTTGCGAACGACAGCCTTTCGGACACGCCGAAAATTGCCGATCTCCACAGTTCGTCGACGCTTCATGCCGACGATGTCAGCGCGGCGTCGATCGATGATGCGCAGGACAATGATTGGCGCGCTGA
>JAURVS010000135.1 GCA_030655355.1 Sphingopyxis sp. | reverse complement strand
ACGGGGTCGCGAGCCATTTGAGGCCGCGGGTGATATCGGCGCTGAAATGGTCATGACCTTCGTTCCAAACGCGCATGAAATGCTCGTCTTTCATCGTTCATCTCCTTTCGCTTGCTGATGATCAAATGCGCTCTTCCGCGGCGCGCCGCCAACAAAAGGCGTAGACCATATCATAAGCTCAGCTTATAAGGTGGCATGTCCCGCCTGCCGCCCCTCGCCGCCGTGCGTACCTTTGAAGTCGCCGGTCGTTTGCAGAATTTTTCGCGCGCCGCCGAGGAGTTGGGGCTGACGCAGGCGGCAGTCAGTTATCAAATCCGCCAATTGGAGGATCGGCTCGGCCGCGCGCTGTTCGTGCGCGAGAAAGGCCGGGTGCGATTGTCGGAAACGGGGCAGCGGCTGCTCCCGGCGATCAGCAATGCTTTCGCGACAATGGGCGACGCTTTTGCGGCGCTCGGAAGCGACGAAACCGATGTGCTCACGATCGACGCGATGACGACATTCGGCGGCACTTGGCTCAGCGCGCGGATCGGCGGCTTCCAGCTTGCCTATCCCGATCTTGCGGTGCGCATGTCGATGAACAATGAACTGGTCGATTTCGATTCGACCAATGTCGACGTCGCGATCCGCGTCGGGCGCGGGCACTGGCCGGGGATTCGGTCAGACTTTCTCTATCGGAGCCACATCACCCCGATCTGTGCTCCGTCCTTTCTGGAAACGAACCGCATCGAACGCCCCGAAGATCTCTTGCGCGTCGACCGGCTCGCACCCAATGATCCATGGTGGGCGGGCTGGCTCGCGGCCGCAGGGGTCGATACCGTCCCGCCGCGACAGCATCGCGGAATCGAACTCGACAGCCAGTTACAGGAAGCCAGCGCAGTGCAGGGCGGATATGGCATCGCGCTGATGACGCCTTTGCTGTGGCGCGCCGAGCTCGACGCCGGTCGCCTCGTTCAGCCCTTCGCGACTCTCTACCAACCCGGCACCGCGCATTTCCTCGTCCACCGCGAGAACCGCGTCGGCGTCCGCAAGATCGAGCGCTTTCGCGAATGGCTTCACGCCGAACTGGTCAAGGATCGCCACCTGCTCCCCGAAGCGCTATGGCAGCTGCTGCCATGACCTTTACCGCCATCCCCCTCACGCTTTACCCCGACATGTTCCCTGGCCCGCTGGGGCACAGCATGGCGGGGCGCGCGTTGGAAAGCGGGACATGGTCGTGCGCGCCGGTACAGATTCGCGATTTTGCGACCGACAAGCATAAGACGGTCGATGACACTCCTTCGGGCGGCGGCGCGGGGATGGTGCTCAAGGCCGACGTGCTAGGCGCCGCGATCGATCATGCCGCGGCGGCGAATCCCGACCTGCCGATCCTCGCGATGACGCCGCGCGGGACACCCGTTACACAGGCGCGCATCCGGCAGCTCGCGGCAGGTCCGGGGGCGATCATTCTGTGCGGCCGGTTCGAGGGTTTCGACGAGCGGATTTTCGAAGCGCGGCCGATCGAACAAGTGTCGATGGGCGACATCATCCTGTCGGGCGGCGAGATGGGCGCGCTGCTGCTGCTCGACGCTTGCATTCGCTTGCTTCCCGGCGTAATGGGCGCGGCTTCAAGTGGTGACGACGAATCGTTCGAAAACGGTTTGCTCGAATATCCACACTACACCCGACCTGCTAGCTGGGAAGGGCGCACGATCCCCGAAGTGCTGCGATCGGGGGATCATGCGAAGATCGCGGCCTGGCGGAAACAACAGGCGGAAGATCATACACGGTTACGCAGGCCGGACCTTTGGGAGCGTCATATTGATGCTCGGGCCCGACCTGCCTCTGGCGCGCGGCGAAAAGAAAAGGACTAGAGGACATGAACCTCATCCAGACGATCGAAGCCGAAGAAATTGCCAAAGCGGCAAAGACCATTCCGACCTTCCGTCCCGGAGACACGCTGAAAGTCGGCGTGAAAGTGGTCGAAGGCGAACGTACCCGCGTCCAGAATTTCGAAGGCGTGTGCATTGCACGCTCGAACAAGGGCATGGGCTCCAACTTTACCGTGCGCAAAATGTCGTTCGGCGAAGGTGTCGAGCGCGTGTTCCCGCTCTATTCGCCCAACATCGACAGCATTACCGTCATCCGTAAGGGTGCCGTGCGTCGTGCGAAGCTTTACTATCTTCGTGGCCGCACAGGCAAATCGGCGCGTATTGCGGAGCGCCGCGATTACCGGCCGGAAGC
>JAURVS010000124.1 GCA_030655355.1 Sphingopyxis sp. | reverse complement strand
AATATTCCATCGCGCCATTTTCTTCGAGCTGGCGGACGATCTGCGCCACGGTCGAGCGCTTCTGGCCGATCGCGACATAGATGCAATAGAGCTTCTTGCTCTCGTCGGTGCCGGCGTTGGCTTCCTTCTGGTTGATGAAGGTGTCGATCGCGACGGCGGTCTTGCCGGTCTGCCGATCGCCGATGATCAGTTCGCGCTGGCCGCGGCCGACGGGCACGAGCGCGTCGAGCGCCTTGAGGCCGGTCTGGACGGGTTCGTGAACCGAGGTGCGCGGGATGATGCCCGGTGCTTTGACTTCGACGCGCATGCGCTTTTCGGCCTTGATCGGGCCCTTGCCGTCGATCGGGTTGCCGAGGCCATCGACGACACGGCCGAGCAGGCCCTTGCCGACGGGGACGTCGACGATCGTGCCGGTACGCTTGACGACGTCGCCTTCCTTGATTTCGGCGTCCGAGCCGAAGATCACGATGCCGACATTGTCGGCTTCGAGGTTGAGCGCCATGCCCTGCACGCCATTGGCGAACTCGACCATTTCACCGGCCTGGACATTGTCTAGGCCGTGGACGCGGGCGATGCCGTCGCCGACCGACAGAACCTGACCGATTTCGCTGACCGTAGCGTCGGTGCCGAAATTGGCGATCTGGTCCTTGATGACCTTGCTGATTTCAGCGGCGCGGATTTCCATGGTTTAGCCTTTCATCGCCTGTGCGAAGCTATTGAGACGGGTACGGATGCTGCCGTCGATCAGCTGGCTGCCCAGCTGGACGACGAGACCGCCAAGGATGGCGGGGTCGACGGTCGTGGCGACGGTGACGTCGCGCCCGACACGGGATTTGAGGTTGGCGGTCAGCGCCTTCACCTGATCGGTGGTGAGCGGATGTGCGCTGGTGACCTTGGCGGTGACTTCGCCGCGATGGTCGGCGACGATCGCGTCAAAGGCGTCGATCATCTTGGGCAGATCGGCAAGGCGGCGATTTTCCGCCAGCACGCCGAGAAACTTGGTGGTGAGCGAATCGAGCTTCATCGCTTTCGCGACGGCGCCAATCGCATTGGCCGCATCGGTACGGCCAACAACCGGGCTGGACACAAGCGCTGAAAGATCGGCCGATTCGGCGAGACCGGCACGAAGGACGCCAAGGCTTTTCGCCACTGCGTCGATCGCGTTCGATTCGCGGGCCAGATCGAACAAAGCGACCGCATAACGGCCCGCGAGGCCCGCCGTGATGTTGCCCTGAATGCCGCCGGAATTCTCCACGCGTGAAAGTCCTTTGTTGCTATCCCGTGGGGGATGG
>JAURVS010000111.1 GCA_030655355.1 Sphingopyxis sp. | reverse complement strand
TGAGCCTTATCGCGCTTGCATCGGGCGAGGAACTGGCGCGCCTGCCCACGGGCAAGATGCCGCACGAAATTGCGGTGTCTCCCGATGGCAAGCAAGCCGCGGTCGTCGCTTATGGCAGCACGACGATCGATGTGTTCGACGTCGCGAACCGCACGAAAATCCGGACGATCGACCTCAGCCCGAACCAGCGCCCGCACGGTTTGCTATGGCTATCCGATGGACGGCTCGTCGCGACGACCGAGGGCAGCGAGTCCGTCGCGGTCGTCGCGCCCGATGGCAAGGTCACGTCGATTTCCACGGGGCAAAAAGGCACGCATATGATCGTCGTCGCGCCCGACAACCGCACCGCCTACACCGCGAATATCGGATCGGGCACAGTCAGCGTGCTCGACCTGAAGACCGCGAAGAAGCGGCGTGACTTTGCGGTTGGCGGCAAGCCCGAGGGGCTGGCGCTGACCCGCGGCGGACGCGAATTGTGGATCGGCGACCTCGACGCCCCGCATGTGCGAATCTGGGATACGAAGACAGGCGAGAAAATCGCCGAGCAGCCGGTCGACCCCGTCGCTATCCGCGTCCTTGCCAGCCCCGACGGCAAGCTCGTCGCGACAAGCAACATCGCCGCGGGTACGATCACGCTGTTCGATACCGACACGCGCGCGCCAGTGAAGACGATCATGGTGTCGGGCGAGCAGGCAAAAGGTCAGGTCACCTTATTGTTCAGCGCTGATTCGAAGCGGATCTATGCGGCGGAGACCGGGCACGACAAGGTTGCCGAAATCGACATCGCAAGCGGTAAGGTGCTGCGCCGCATCGCGGCGGGAAAGAATGGCGACGGTCTCGCGATCGCTCCATAGAAAAGCAGCAAAAAGGCCGCGCCAGTGGAACGCGGCCTTTCCGGCATATTTCATGCGCCCCCCACGGCCACGCAGGCAGCCGGAGTTGATAGGATACTAACCAAAATGGAATGATCGTCAACAATTCCTGCGGGAATGTCCCAGGATG
>JAURVS010000110.1 GCA_030655355.1 Sphingopyxis sp. | reverse complement strand
TGTCGGCCGCGACAAATTCACCTCGACGCGCGAAAACAGCTTCAAGATCGCGCGCGACGAACCCGTCTCGACCTTTTCAATCGACGTCGACACTGCTTCCTATGCCTTTGTTCGCGCATCGCTGAACGGCAATTCGCTGCCTCAGCCCGCGGCGGTGCGGACCGAAGAGCTGATCAACTATTTCCCTTATGATTATGCCGCGCCGCGCACCGCGCAGCAGCCCTTCACCTCGAATGTCGCGGTTTTCCCCAGCCCGTTCACGACCGGTCGCAAGCTGGTCCGCATCGGGATCAAAGGTTATGCGATCGAGCGCGCAACACGGCCGCGCGCCAATCTTGTGTTCCTGATCGACACATCGGGATCGATGGATGCCCCCAACAAGCTGCCGCTCGTCAAAAAGTCGCTCGGCCTGCTTCTCGATCAACTCGATGCCAACGACCGCGTGGCGATCGTCACCTATGCGGGCAGCGCAGGCACCGCGCTCGAACCGACCTCAGCGAGCCAGAAAGGCAAAATTCTCGCCGCGATCGACCAGCTTGGTGCAGGCGGTGGCACCGCGGGCGCCGAGGGAATCCGACAGGCCTATGCGCTGGCGCAGCGCAATCTCGACCCCAATGGCGTCAATCGCGTTGTCCTTGCCACTGATGGCGACTTCAACATCGGCATCACCAATCAGGAAGAGCTTAAGGGCTATATCGAGCGCGAACGCGGCAAGGGCATCTTTCTGTCGGTTCTCGGCTTTGGCATGGGCAATTACAACGACGCGCTGATGCAGACGCTCGCCCAGAACGGCAATGGCGCCGCCGCCTATATCGACACGCTCGGCGAAGCGCGCAAAACGCTGGTCGACGAGGCGACATCGACGCTGTTCCCGATCGCGAAGGACGTGAAGATCCAGGTCGAGTTCAACCCGGCAACGGTCGCCGAATACCGACTCATCGGCTATGAGACGCGCATGCTCAACCGCGACGATTTCGACAATGACAAGGTCGACGCGGGCGACGTCGGGTCGGGTCAGACGGTGACTGCGCTCTATGAGATCGTACCCGTGGGCGCACCGCGGACGATGGGCGATCTGCGCTACAGCAAGCCAGCCCCGCGCGCGGTCGCGGCGGGATCGAGCGAATATGGCTTTGTGAAGATCCGCTACAAATTGCCGAAATCGGACCGCAGCCAGCTTATCTCGACGCCGATCGACCGGCGCGTTGAGTTTGCGCGTTTCGCCGATGCACCGCGCGATGCGCGCTTTGCGACGAGCGTCGCAGCCTTCGCCGAACTGCTGCGCGGCGGGCGCTACACCGGATCGGTCACCTATGACGATGTGCTGCAAATCGCGAGCGCCGCGCGCGGCACCGACGATTTCGGCTATCGCATGGAGTTCGTGCAGATGGTCCGCGCTGCCAAGACCGCCGGGTCGATGGCGCGGATGGGGCAATAGGCTCGGCGGAACAAGGTGGCGGCGGCGCGTCGGATGCGCGCCGCCACAGCGCCTACGGCCGCTTTTCGGTCGGCTGTTCGAGACATTCGACCGCTGCCCAATTGTCGGTATAAGGCAAGATGATGCCAACGCCTCTTCCTCATGTTCCGGTCCGCGCTGATGGGTGATGACGATCTGAAGGCGTTTCTGCCCGACCCGCCGCCGCCCGCGCCAAAGCGCAAGGAAGCGGCAATTTCGGAGGCGCTTGCACGCTTCGACGGCACGCCCGCTCCGGAGCGGCGCCCGCGACCTGAATCTGCGCCATGGTGGAAGAAGCTTCAGCGCCCGCAGGCCGGCTTGCTTGCAATGGCGGCGCTGGTCGCGACGATCAGCCTGCCCTTTGCGTGGATGGCGCCCGATAGAGGCCCGCCCGCCGCCGAGGAGCAGGTTTCGGAAAATTTTCGCGATACCAGCCTTCCCGGCCGGCTCGACGTCGAGGTGCCGACAGCGGCAGCGCCCCTCGCGGAGGCGGCGCCCAGAAACGAAGTGCCCACGAGCGCACAGGAAACAGCTTCCCGAGCAGATGATCTCGCTCCAGTGCCGCGTCTAGTGGTCCAGCCGATGGTGGCGCCTGTGGCCAAACCAGCCCCTGCCCCCTCCGGCCGCGCCGAAGAATCGGAGCAGATCGTCGTCCGGGCGCAAAAGATGTCGCGTCCGGTTGCCGACTCCCCCACCGCTGTGTCGGTGGTCTCTGCCGATCGCGTGGCCGAGGACAGCAATATTGTCGTCACCGGCGCACGCGTCGGATCGGCGAAATCGGAACGGCGCGGCGACTGGAACGCGTGCACGCTCAACGACCCCGGCCGGGCGCTGTCGAAATGCAGGAAACTGGCGAACCGCGGATCAAAGGCGGTTCGCAGCGAAGCCGACGCCCATTTGTCCAGCGGGCTCGAGCAAGCGTGGAGAGGCAATCTGGCGGGCGCGATTGCAGCGTTCGATCAGGCGATTGCCGTCGCGCCCGATCTGTCGGTCGCCTATCTCAACCGCGGGCTTGCCTATGAGCGTCAGGGCGACAGCGCCCGTGCGCTGGCCGATCTCGACAAAGCGGTGCAATATGCGCCCCGCTCGGCCCGCGCCCTCTACAACCGCAGCGTCGTCCTTCGCGGACAGGGCGACAAGCGCCGCGCCGCGCGCGATGAGGACCGCGCCATCAGCCTCGATCCCGATTATCAGGCGATCATTCGGTAGCCCCCGGTCCGCAAGACGTTTCCAAGGATAAGATATGCGGCAGCCCGCGCGTTTCGACCTCAATCTGCTGCGGATATTCGACGCCATCTATACGAAGGGCGGGGTTTCGGCGGCGGCGCGGCACCTGAACCTGTCTCAACCCGCAATCAGCCACGCTCTGACGCGGTTGCGCGGACATTTCGACGACCAGCTCTTCGTGCGGCAGGGCAATCGGCTTGTCCCGACCTCGGCGGCGCGCGCGATCGCGGGGTCGGTGGGCGATGCGCTGCGCGAACTCGATAGCGCGTTCGATGCTGCAACCTCATTCGACCCGTCCGCCGCGACGCGCGATTTCCGGATCGGCGTGCGGCTTGCCGGGGAGATGCCGCGCTTCGCCTCACTCGTGTCCCGCGTGCGCCGCGAGGCGCCGCATGTGTCGCTGGCGAGCGTAACCTTCCGCCGCCGCGACCTGCTGACCGCACTCGCGCAAGGCGATCTCGACCTCGCGCTCGACGTCGCGCTGGCGCCCGACGATCGTCTCCAGCGCCATTATCTCGGTACCGAGCCGCTCGTCGTCGCGGTGCGGATCGGGCATCCGGGCGTCGACGGCGCGATCGACCTCGCCACCTATCTTGCGCTCGATCATGTCGTCGCGACGGTGCGCACGCACGGGCCGGGGATCGAGGATTTCGCGCTCGAACATATGGGGCTGTCGCGCCGCGTCGCGGTGCGCTGCCAGAATGCGGTTACCGCCTGGCAGATCATCGCGACGACCGACATGGCGTTTTCGCTGCCGCGCTCGCAAGCCGACATCCTGCAAGCGGTGTGGCCGATGCAGCTCGTCGATCTTCCCCTCACTGTCGATCAGGGCGGCCGATATCTCTATTGGCATCAGGCGGCGCAGGCCGATCCGGCATTAGCGTGGCTTCGCGCCATCATCGTCGAAGAATTGTCGCACGACAGCTAGCCATTCGTCTTATGAATATCTGATATTACGACCTATCATTTCTCATTATGACATCGAACGGCTAGCATCGCTGCCAACAGCAATGGAGCAGCCCTATGTCCTCGATCGAATTCGATACCGAACTGAATGACTTGCGCATGTCGAAGGGCGCACAGCCGCTTTTCGACGCGGTGAAGCGGCATATTGCCGAAAATGTCGACCCGATCACCGAGGAGTTTTTCCGGCTCGGTGACGGCCGCACCGATCGCTGGAGTTGGGCGCCGGGGCAGCTTGAACTGCTCGAGGGTGCAAAGAACAAGGCGAAGGCGGCGGGGCTGTGGAATTTCTTCCTGCCGCACGGCGATACGGGCACTCCGCTCAGCAACCTTGATTACGCCTATATTGCCGCCGAACTCGGCAAGTCGCCGCTCGCGTCGGAATCGCTCAACTGCTCGGCGCCTGACACCGGCAATATGGAAGTGCTGGAAATGGTCGGCACGCCCGATCAGAAGGAGCGCTGGCTGAAGCCGCTTCTCAATGGCGAAATCCGTTCCGCCTATGTGATGACCGAGCCCAATGTCGCATCGTCGGATGC
>JAURVS010000098.1 GCA_030655355.1 Sphingopyxis sp. | reverse complement strand
GTCGAGCCGCCGCACCGCGCGGTCCCAGTCGAGAAACCGGCGCAGCAGCGCCAGCGCGGCGCCAATCTTGTCGATATGATCCTGCGCTTCGGCGCGCATGTCCTTGCTCCTGAAATATGTTGATCCCGCCCTTACGGCCTCTTCAGCCGTAGGGGAAGGCGGTGCGCGGCGTCAGATGATGCCGCCGCGGTCGTCGAGGAAGTCGCTGTCGGTGCGGCCGGTCGCCCCCTTTTGCGACGCGCCGCCGGTTGCCCGCCGCTGCGTCTTGATCGGCTTGATTTCCTCTTCGCGGATCGTTCGGCGCGGCTCACTCTCGGGCTTGAAGGCCTCCCAGATGATCGACGCCTTCGGATCGCTGCCCGGCCAACTGCCATAGACGCGGCGGCCCGACTGGCGATCGATGCGCACCATCCGCACGCCCTTTGGCGCCGAAAAGGGAATCGGCTGACGGTCGGCGAGCGCGGCGAGCGCGAAGTCCTTGAAGATCGGCGCCGCATAGCTGCCGCCTTGCGCATAGCCGCCCATGCTGCGCGGCTGATCGAACCCGATATACATGCCGGCGATCACATCGGGCGTCCCGCCGACGAACCACACGTCATTCGGGCCCGACGTCGTGCCGGTCTTGCCGAACAGCGGCACGCCCAGATCGCGCAGCCGCACCGCAGTGCCGCGCTGGACGACGCCTTCGAGCATATGGACAACCTGATAGGCGGTGATCGGGTCCATCAACTGCTTGCCCGACTTGGCGAAGCGCGGCATCGGACGACCGTCCCAATCCTTCTTGTTGCAGCCTTCGCACGGCTTCCAGTTCGTGGGGAATATCACCTTGCCGCGGCGGTCCTGCGCATAGTCGATTACGCGCGGCTTCAATGCGCGGCCGTGGTTTGCGAGCATCGCATAGGCATTGGTCATCTTCTCGACCGTCGTCGATCCGGCGCCAAGCGCGGTCGAGAGGTAAGGCTCGTGCTTGCCGATCCCCATTGTGCCGATCATTTCGACGATCGGCTCCATACCGATCTGGCTCGCGGTGCGTACCGTCATCAGGTTGCGCGACTGTTCGAGGCCCCAACGCATCGTATGTTCACCGCTGCCGCCCGCGCCGCCGAAGTTGCGGAAGCATTTGTTGCCGAAACGCGCGCCCTGATAGACGCAGAATGGCCCATCGACGATCATCGTCGCGGGGGTCATGCCATTGTCGAGCGCGGCCGCATAGACGAAGGGTTTGATCGTCGAGCCCGGCTGACGTTCGGCCTGCGTCGCACGGTTGAAAGGCGACAGGCGAACGTCGAAGCCGCCCTGCATCGCATAGATTCGGCCCGAATGCGGGCTTTCGACGACCATGCCGCCCGATACTTCAGGAATATTGCGGAGCGCGTAGCTGCTGCCACCGTTCGATTTGACGACAATCAGGTCGCCCGGGCGCATCGCCGAGAAGGCGCTGCCACCGGTCTTGCGATAGCTCATCGTCGCGGCACTCGCGGGCAGGGTACCGGTATCGCCATTGGCAAAGCCGATCCGCGCCGCACCTGCCGATTTGCCCAGCACGGCGGCGACGCGCCAATTGTCATAGTCGATGCCGATGAAGCTTGATGCGAGACGGCTCTGCCACTTGTCATCGGCCTCGATCGTCGCAATCGGTCCCGACCAGCCCTTGCCAGCGTCATAGCGCTGGAGCCCCTTGCGCAAGGCCATCGTCGCGCCCTGTTGCATCTTGCCGTCATAGGGCGTGCGCACCCAAAGTCCGCCCGCATAAACGCTGTGCGGACCATTGTCGGCGGTTTCGCCGAATTGTGCGATCAGCTGGCGACGAACCTCTTCCATATAATAGCCGCCAACCTGCGCGATCGCGGCACTGGAATGCCTGGTGAGGCCGAGCGGCATTGCGCGCGCTGCGTCGCGCTGCGCCGCGCTGATCCAGCCGTTGGTATACATCGAGCCGAGCACGAAATTGCGCCGTGCCAACCCTTCGCGCTCGAAGCGCGCGCGACCGTATTTTTCGGGCGCCTTGGGCAGGATCGCGAGGAACGCCATTTCGTGCAGCTGGAGCTGATCGACATCCTTGTCGAAATAGGCGCGGCTGGCGGCCTGCACCCCGAAGCTTCGGCGGCCGAGCGGGATTTCGTTGAGATAAAGCTCGAGGATCTGCTCCTTGGTCAGCGCATCTTCGATACGCATCGCAAGGATCGCCTCACGCACCTTGCGCCGGTAACTTAGTTCATTCGTCAGCAGCAGATTCTTCGCGACCTGTTGCGTGATCGTCGAAGCGCCGACCGGACGGCCACCGCTAGTCAAATTAGTAAAGATCGCGGTCGCGATCCCCGGATAGTCGATACCGCCGTGGCTGAAGAAGGTCTTGTCCTCGGCCGCGAGGAAAGAGCGGACGAGCAATTGCGGATACTCGCTATATTCCAGCTGGACGCGCCGCTCACGGGCATAGCTGTGAACCGGCTTGCCTTCGCCGTCGCGAACCATCGTCGGCAGTGGCGGTTCATAAGTGCGAAGCTGATCGACCGACGGCAGGTCGCGTGCAAATACTACCCAGATCAGCGCGAGGAAGAGAACCCCGGCGAGTGCAAGATAGCCGAGCCAGCGGAACCAGCGCCGTGTCCACATATCGCGGAACCATGCGATGACGGCATTGCTGTCGCGGCGCAGGCGCAGGCGAAAATTGGGCGGACTGTCAGCGGCCATATGTCCCGCCTCTAAAGCCTGTGTTGCCGAAAGGGAAGCATGCTTGCGGCCAGGTGCGCGACTAGGCGCTTTCGATCAGCCGAAGCAGCGTCAGTCGCAGCATCGCGGCGACTTCGGCCAGCACCTCGTCCGCCGAAACGCGATTTTCTTCATAGAGCATTTCGTCGGCCGCGAAGCCGAGCTCAACCGCAAGCCGCAACTGCGGCCACAAGGTTTGGCGATCCATCTCCGATATCTGGCTCGCAAAGGCGTCGGCCAGCCGGTCGGTGACATGGCGATGCGATTCGAGGCGGACGTGGACGAGTTGCGGCGATGCGTGCAGCGCGCGCAATATCCACACCGCGCCCGGCTCGGCGCGCGTCACTGCGGCATTTTCGGTCAAAAGATCGCCGATGTGATCGGCCATCGCGACAATTCCCGCGGGCGCATGCCGCGCGATCCACGCCTCGAGAACTGCATTCTGGCGCTCCATCAGCCGCCGCCCGAGCGCCTCCAGCACCGCATATTTATCGTCGAAATAGCGATAAAG
>JAURVS010000092.1 GCA_030655355.1 Sphingopyxis sp. | reverse complement strand
GTCACCGCCCTCTACACCGTTCTCGCCGATGGCGGCGACATCGACGATCCCGTCGTCGACAGCGCCCGCGCGATCGTCGACGGCCATATCATCCTGTCGCGCACGCTCGCCGAACAGGGCGTCTATCCCGCGATCGACGTTGCGCGTTCGCTATCGCGTACGATGGTCGATTCGGTCGATCCCGAACATGCCGCCGCCGCCGCGCGCTTCCGCCAGCTGTGGTCGGCTTATGAAGAGAATCGCGATCTGATGCTGATGGGCGCGTATGTCGCCGGCGGCGATCCGGTGCTCGACGAAGCCATTGCCCGCCACGCCGACCAACTCGCTTTCGTTTCGCAGCCCGCGAAGGCCCAGGTCGATTTCGATATTTCCCGCCAAGCATTGATTGAAGGATATTCCGCATGACCGCCCGTACCGCACGCCGCAAACGTATCATTCGCGTGCGCACTGTCGAGCATCAGATGGCGGAAGCCAATCTGGCCCGCGCCAATGGCGAACTCGCGAATCTCGTCGAACTGGCGAAGCGCCTCGAAACGCTGCGCGTCGACCTGGCGATGGCGAAGGGCGCCGTTGCCGGCCGCGCACTCAACACGATCGGCGAACTCGCCATGCGGCTCGACATCGCGCAGGAGAGCCTGACTGCGCCGCTGGCGGGCGCCAGCCAGCGCCGCGACCATATGGGCGCGCTGGCACAGAGCGCGATGGTCAAGGAAGAATCGGCGGTGCGCCTGTACGAACGCGGGCGCAAGTCGGCCGAGGCCGAACAGGAACGCCGCACCGACGCCAATCGCCCGCATCGCCCGCGCACCGGAATGCGCCTGCGCCTGATCGAAGGCGGCGCGTCATGATGAGCGCAGCCTCGCTTCCCTCTGCCCAGCCGGCGATGCCCGCCGGTTTCGCGGCGTTCCTCGCGAACATCGGCCAGGTTTCCGACGGCGGCAACGAAAGCCCTGGCTTCGACCAGATCCTGGCTGCGGCACCGACGGCGCCGGCCGCACCGATCGCGCCCGAACAATTTTTGCCCGCCGATGCGGCCGCACCAGTCGCCGATGCGCCCGTA
The DNA here is from genome assembly GCA_030655355.1 of Sphingopyxis sp. GTDB lineage: Bacteria > Pseudomonadota > Alphaproteobacteria > Sphingomonadales > Sphingomonadaceae > Sphingopyxis. The sequence goes on along the minus strand of JAURVS010000092.1, from coordinate 1,857 downwards.
GTCGAGACCCCCGTCGCAAAGACCGAGCCCAGCGACGCCGATAGCGCGGCCGCACTCGCCGCAACGCTGCTGATCGCCCTCAACGGCGGCACACCCGCCTTCGAGACCGGCAAACCCGTTCCCGCGACGACCGAAACCGAAACCCCGCCCGAAGCCGCTGACGCGGGCGAACCCGCGACGACAGCGCCCGCGGCCAATTGGGTCGCTGCCGCCGCAACGCCGACGCCCGCCAAGCCTGCCAAGGCGGCCGAAACGTCCATCGCTCCCGACCGCGACACCACCGCCACTTCCATCATCGCCCGCCCGCGCGACGCTTTGCAGACGCTGACGCTCGCTTTGGCGGGCGCCGACGCGCCCGTCGCCAAGCCCGTCGAAGCCGCGCCGTCGATGACGGTTCAGTTCGCGCAGCTCGCATTGAACAGCGCCGCAACGCTCACCGATGCCGCCGCGCCCACACTGGTCGCCGAGCGCGTGCTCAACCTCGACAGCGATGGCGCGTGGATCGACCAGTTGGCGCACGACATCGCCGCCACCAAATCGGACAGCGGCGACATCAGCTTTCGCCTGATGCCGCGCCACCTCGGCCGTCTCGACGTCGCGATGCAAATGGGCGACGGCGGCGTGTCGCTGAAAATGGACACGCATCATGAAGCGACCGCGACGATCGTCACTGCCGCGCAGGCGCGGCTCGTCGACGAACTGCGCCAGCAGGGCGTCCGCGTTGCGGGCGCCGAAGTGACGTGCACACCGGGCGAAACCGGCCGCCAGTCGCAGGGTCAGGGCCGCGCCGCGGCACCCGATCCCACGCATCTTATCGAAACCGCCACCGAACGCGCCGAACCGCGTGACGAAGACCGCGCCGCCGACCGCCGCGGCCGCTTCGCCTGATCAGGAAGGGTCCCAACATGACCAAGGATAAAGAAGAAGCCGCGCCCAAGAAGAAGGGCAAGTTCAAGAAGCTGCTGATGATCGGCGTCGGCGCGTTCGTGCTGATCGGCGCGGGCGCAGGCGCGGGCATCTATTTCGGCGCGCTGTCGGCGCATGAATCCAAGCCCGAGGATAATTATCCCAAGCTGGTTCTGCGCAGTAAGGAGGACGCCACTCCCGCCGCCGAAGGCGAAGAAAAGGAAGCGCCGCTAAAGGTCGGCACGGTGTCGGTTCCGAACGACAAGTTCAAAGTCGATCCCAAAAAATATGAAGTGACCTATTACCCGATCACCGATGCCTTCACGACGAACCTCGCCGACGGATCGGGCTTTTTGCAGGTAGGTATCAGCCTTTCGACGTTTTATGACGGCAAGGTTATCAATAATATCAAACGCCAGGCAGTGCCGATCCGCTCGGTCGTGCTTATGGTGCTCGCCGAACAGGATCCGGCGCTCCTCTCGTCATCGCAAGGCAAACAGCGGCTTCAGCGCCAGCTGACCGGTGCGATCAACGATGTGTTGCGCGACAAGGAAGGTTTCGGGGGTGTCGACAATGTCTATTTCACAGGCCTGGTGATTCAGTGACCACCAGTACCAAATCCGTCAAAGCCGTGAAGGCGCCGCCCGTCGCGGCGCCCGAGCCAGCCGATGCCAAGGCGTCGTTGCTGCTGCGCAAGGCTGCGGATAGTTTTGCCTTCCCCGCGCTCGACAGCGTCGCGAACCAGTTCGCGCGGTCTTTGCGCGATCTGATCCGTGCGCTCAGCGCGCCCGCGATCCAGATCGAACGCGCCGCGGGCGAACAGATGAGCTTTGCCGACTGGAGCGCCTCGGCTGCCCCGGCGGTCTTCTGGCGCTATCATGCGCCGCCGCTCAAAGGGCCGGTGCTGATCTCCGCCGCCCGGCCGCTGATCCTCCAGCTCGTCGACATTTT
>JAURVS010000091.1 GCA_030655355.1 Sphingopyxis sp. | reverse complement strand
TCATCCGCCGCGCATGGCGCCTTGCTCTGGAATCCGCAATGATTTGCTGGCATGGCAGCGCGCATGACAAACCAGATCGCCGCTATCGTCCTTGCCGCGGGCAAGGGAACCCGCATGAAGTCCGACCTCCACAAGGTGCTGCACCCGATCGCGGGGCGGCCGATGCTGTTGCATCTGATGGCGACCGTCGACGAATTGCGCCCGGCAAAGAAGGTCGTGATCGTCGGCGACAAGGCCGACCAGCTCGAAGCCGCCTTGGCGGGCAGCGCCGATCTCGCGGTTCAGGATCCGCAGCTTGGTACCGGCCATGCGGTGCAACAGGGCGAAACCGCGCTGACGGGCTTTGATGGCGATGTGCTGATCCTTTATGGCGATGTGCCCTTCGTTCCTGTTGCGACGATGCAGGCGATGATCGGCCGGCTCAACGCGCCCGACAGCCCCACAGTCGTCGTGCTCGCATTTGAGCCCGCCGATGCGCAGCAATATGGCCGCGTCATCACTGAAGGCGACCGCGTCACCAAGATGGTCGAGCATAAGGATGCGACCGAGGTCGAACGCGCGGTGCGGCTTTGCAATTCGGGACTCATGGCGGCGAAGTCGGCCGACCTTTTCGCGCTGCTCGCACGCGTCACCGACGATAATGCGGCGAAGGAATATTATCTCGTCGATATCGTCAATATTGCGAACGCCGACGGGCGGCATTGCGCGGTGGTCGTGACGGACCCCTATGATGTCGCCGGGATCAACAGCCGCGGCGAACTCGCGGCGATGGAAGGCGAATGGCAGGCGCGCCGCCGCGTCGCCGCGATGGCCGACGGCGCCAGCCTGATCGCCCCCGACACCGTCTGGTTCGCATGGGATACGAAGATTGGCCGAGATGTGCTGATCGAGCCCAACGTCTTTTTCGGTCCGGGCGTCGAGGTAGCCGACAATGTGAAAATCCGCGCAAATTGCCATATCGAAGGCGCGATCGTCGGCACCGGCTGCGAAGTCGGCCCCTTTGCGCGGCTGCGGCCGGGGACGGTGCTTGGCGAGAAAGCCAAGATCGGCAATTTCGTCGAAACGAAAAAGGCAGTGCTCGGAAAGGGCGCGAAGGCGAACCATCTGACCTATCTGGGTGACGTCATGGTGGGTGCGGGCGCGAATATCGGCGCGGGCACGATCACCTGCAACTATGACGGCTATTTCAAATATAAGACCGAGATTGGCGAAAATGCCTTCATCGGATCGAACAGCGCGCTTGTCGCGCCGGTGAAGATCGGCCGCGACGCGATCGTCGCGGCGGGCAGCGCCGTGACGCGCGATGTTGCGGCGGGCGAGCTTCGCCTCGTGCGCGGCGAGCAGTTGATCAAGCCCGGCTGGGCCGACCGCTTTCACGACGCGATGCGCAAGAAGAAAGCGGCGGAGAAGAAATAGGCCCATGCCCGCGCCGACGCTGACGACCGCGCGCCTTGTGCTGCGCCAACTGCGCGAGGACGACGCCGCGGCGCTTTTCCCCGTGCTGTCCGATCCCGAGGTGATGGTGTGGTGGTCGAGCGGGCCGCACGCGTCGCCTGCCGAGACGGCAGACTATGTCAAAGGCAATGCAGCCGAAGGGCAGGGCTTCGACTGCTGGGCGATCACGGCGGGTGACGATGTCGCGCTTGGCTGGGTGATCCTGATCGACGGCAAGCCCGACGTGAAGGAGATCGGCTATATCCTGAACCGCGACCATTGGGGCAATGGGATCGCGCGCGAAGCGGTGTCGCGAGTGATCGACCATGCGTTCGCTGATCTGAAACTGCGCCGCATCTTTGCCGATACCGATCCCGAAAATGCCGGGTCAATCTCTTTAATCCAGCGTCTCGGCTTCCAATATGAGGGCCGGCTGCGCGGCGAATGGGAAACGCACATTGGCGTGCGCGATTCGCTGATTTTCGGCCTGTTGCAGGACGAGTGGACGATGGAGAAGACAAAGTGACCGACCGCTATACCGACAAGCCTTTCCTTCGCTTTGTCGACGCATGGGTGCTGAAAGCGATTGGCCATCTCGACGCCGCGACCGAGGGCTATTGCAAGGCGATGGTGCCGCAGCTCGAGCAGAGCTTTGGCGTGAAGGGAAGCTGGGAGCAGATCGTCGAGAAGCAGATGAAATTCGGCCCCGAGCTGCCTGCGCAGATCCTGAAAATCTGGACCGACGGCAAGGCGCGCTTCGCCGAAGGGAATGGCGAGGCGCCCGATCCGCGACAGTTCGCGATGATCTTCGTCGACCGGAATTTCGGAAAGAACTGATATGGCGGGCCCTTTGATCGTCCGGCCGGTAATCCGCGCCGACCATGCCCGCTGGCTCCCGCTATGGGATGGGTACAACGCCTTTTATGGGCGCAGCGGCGACACTGCGCTGGCGCCCGAGATCACCGCGGCAACATGGGATCGCTTCTTCGATCCCTATGAGCCGATGTTCGCGCTTGTCGCCGAGCAGGACGGCGCGCTGCTGGGTCTGACGCATTATCTGCTTCATCGCAGCACGACATCGCTGTTGCCGTCGCTCTACCTGCAGGACCTGTTCACCTCTGCCGAGGCGCGCGGGCAGGGAGTCGGGCGCGCGTTGATCGAGGCGGTGTATCGCGCGGCGCAAGATCTGGGGTTGCCGCGCGTTTATTGGCTGACGCACGAAACGAACGACACCGCGATGGCGCTTTACGATCGCATTGCCGAAAAATCGGGATTCGTCGTCTATCGAAAGCAACTGTCCACTTGATTTGATATCATGATATGATATCAGTATATCAATGACTCGAATCCTCGCCGATCTTCCCGATGACGACATCAAATGGCTCGATCAACTCGCGGCCGAGCGGGGCAAGTCGCGCGCATCGATTCTCCGCGAAGCCGTGGCTGCCTATCGCGTCGAGGCGCCAAAGGACTGGCTGGAAGTCGGCTTTGGTGCCTGGGCACGGCACGGCGTTTCGATTGATCCGCGCGAATATGATCGCCAACGGCGCGCCGAATGGACCCGGCCGTGGGACGATAACTATGAAGAGGTTCGGGCGGAATCACCCGAATGTTTCACTGACGAGGACGATAGGGAACGCGCGCATTATCTTGCGCTGACCAAAAAAGCCGCCAAAAAGCGCAAAAAGAAATCCGAATGAGCGGCTTCAGTCTCGACGCCAATATACTCATCGATACCTTGCTGGACCATGGTCCCGCCCAGCGGGAGTTGCGGCGCATCGCGGAAAGCGGGGCGCGCATGTGGGTCAGCCGGATGGCGTGGATCGAAGTGTTGTCGAAGGGTCATGATGCGGTTGTTCGCGATACGATACAGTTTCTCGCCCGTTTCGGTCTCGATGAAATCGACGACGAGATTTCGCACCGCGCGGCCGCGCTTCGCCGCGAACGATCGAGACTGAAAGCTCCCGATGCCATAATCCTCGCAACCGCGCAGATTCGCGGTCGCGTTCTCGTCACGCGCAATACGAACGACTTTCCGGCCAACATGCCGGGCATTCGCGTTCCCTACACGCTCTAAACGAAAGCCATTACCCATGTGCGGAATTATTGGAATCATCGGCAAGGACCAGGTGGCGGATCGCCTCGTCGACGGGCTGAAGCGCATGGAATATCGCGGCTATGATTCGGCGGGGGTGTGCACGGTCGAAGGCGGGCAGCTGATCCGCCGCCGCGCCGAAGGGAAGCTCGGCAATCTGGTCAAGGAACTCGCGGGCAATCCGGCATCGGGCACCGTCGGAATCGCGCACACGCGCTGGGCGACGCACGGCGCGCCGACGACGAGCAACGCGCACCCGCATGCGACTGGCGAAGTCGCGCTCGTCCACAACGGGATCATCGAGAATTTCAAGCCGCTGCGCGAGGCGCTGACCGCGCGAGGGCGCAAGTTCGAGAGCGATACCGACACCGAGGTCGTCGCGCATCTGGTCAGCGAACAGGTCGAGGCCGGCCTGTCGCCGCAGGATGCGGTCAAGGCAGTGCTGCCGCAGCTTCGCGGGGCCTTCGCACTGGCAATTGCATTCCGCCAGCATCCCGACCTGCTGATCGGCGCGCGGCTCGGCTCGCCGCTCGTCGTGGGTTATGGCGACGGCGAAACCTATCTAGGCTCGGACGCGCTCGCGCTCGCGCCGCTGACGCAAAAGATCGCCTATCTCGACGAAGGCGACTGGGTCGTCATCACGCGTGAAGGCGCGCAGATCTTCGACGCCGACAACAATCCGGTGACGCGCGAGATCACCACGTCGGGCGTCACCGCCGCGACGATCGAGAAGGGCAATTACCGCCACTTCATGCAGAAGGAGATATTCGAGCAGCCGACCGTCGTCGCGCAGACGCTCTCCTCCTACATCCGCCCGCTCGAACAGACCGTCGCGCTGCCGCAGATGGATTTCGACCTCGCGGGCGTCGAGCGCATTACCATCGTCGCGTGCGGCACGAGCTTCTATGCCGGGATGGTCGCCAAATATTGGTTCGAGACATTTGCGCGCGTTCCCGTCGACATCGATGTCGCATCGGAGTTCCGCTATCGCGATCCGGTGCTTCAGCCCGGCGGGCTCGCGCTATTCATCTCGCAGTCCGGCGAGACGGCCGACACGCTCGCGGCGCTGCGTCATTGCAAGGCGAATGGCCAGACGATCGCAGTCGTCGTCAATGTCCCGACGAGCAGCATGGCGCGCGAAGCCGATCTGTTACTGCCCACGCACGCGGGACCCGAAATCGGGGTCGCATCGACCAAGGCATTCACGTGCCAGCTTGCAGTACTCGCTGCACTCGCGGCGCACCTCGCGCTGAAAAAGGGTAAGCTTAGCGCCGATGACGAGCGCGAAATCGTCCGGCATCTGATCGAGGCGCCCGCCGCGCTCAATGCTGCGCTCGCGCACGACGAAGAGATTTCGAAGATGGCGCATCTCGTCGCGCCCGCCCGCGACGTGCTTTATCTCGGCCGCGGCCCCGATTATCCGCTCGCGCTCGAAGGCGCGCTCAAGCTCAAGGAAATCTCTTATATTCACGCCGAAGGTTACGCCTCGGGGGAGATGAAGCATGGCCCGATTGCATTGATCGACGAGGCGGTTCCGGTGATCGTCCTCGCGCCCAGCGGGCCGTTGTTCGAAAAGACCGTGAGCAATATGCAGGAAGTCATGGCGCGCGGCGGCAAGGTCGTGCTGATCAGCGACGCCGAGGGCCTCGCCGAAGCCGGTGACGGCTGCATGGCGACGATTGAAATGCCCAAGGTCCACCCACTGATCGCGCCGCTGGTCTACGCCGTGCCGGTGCAGTTGCTGGCCTATCATGTGGCGGTGGCCAAGGGCACCGATGTCGATCAGCCGCGCAATCTGGCGAAGTCGGTTACGGTGGAATGATCGGGCTCGAACGCTGATACACCGGCAATAAAGCTGGAAGCACAGCTTCTTTTCTCTTTCTTATTAGCGGGGGAAGGATAGGGCTATCTCGTCGACGACAGTCGGCTAACCAGCTTTGAATGAAGGGGAGGGGCGTCCTTTGATCACGATTATGGGCTGACACCCCAGTTTAGGAGTTTGACTTATGCGAGCGATGCTCACGAATCTCGTGATGACCGGACCGCGCGCACAATGAGTATTTCCGCCGTCGCCGCGCTTCTTTTGCTGTCCGGGGCACCGCCTGCTCCTACCGATTCGTCGCTCAAAAGCTTGACGGAGGTTAAGCCGCAGCAACAGGAGGGTGATCCGGTGCCGCCGGTGGTCGTCCCGACGACCGGAACCATGCCATCGTCTTCTTCAGACATGCCTGCAATATCAAGCAGTGAGCCGCCGAACAATTCGGCGCCGCCGCCTGACGAGATCGTGGTGACGGGACGTGGAGAGCCGCCGCCGGGTGATCCGCTGCAAGACGTCAATATCACCTCGTTTCAGGCGGTCCAGTCGATCGATAAAGCGCTCGTCGCTCCCGTCGCCGATGGCTATCAAACGATTGTTCCCGAACCCGTTCGCGACGGGCTTGGCAATGTGCTGCGCAATCTGAGCGAACCCGTCAATTTTCTGAATTTTCTCTTGCAGTTTAAGATTGGCAAGGCTGCCGAGACATTGGGCCGCTTCGCCGTCAATACAACGTTCGGGGTCGGAGGTCTTTTCGATGTCGCGAAAACCAAGCCGTTCGATCTGCCTTATCGGCGCAATGGCTTCGCCAACACATTGGGTTTTTACGGCGTCGAGCCCGGGCCCTATTTCTATCTCCCCCTCCTCGGGTCGACGACACTGCGGGACTTGGCCGGCAACAGCATAGATTTGCTCGTCCTGCCAACCGCTGTCGGCGCGCCGTTCAACCGTACGGCCTATGCGGTTCCGACGAATGTGGTCAGGCAACTCAACGACCGCATCGAGAACGATGCCGAGATCGAGCGCTTGCAGGAAGAAAGCGCGGATCCGTATGTCGAGACCCGCACTCTCTATCTCGAAATGCGCCAGCGTGAAATCGATGCGCTTAAAGGCAAGCACCGTGACGTGGTCGCCGATGCCGAAATGACAGCGGGGCAGGCCGAGGCCTCAGCCGATTCCGAATTGCCCGTCGGCGGACAGCCGATTGAGATTCAAACACCGTCGTTGGACGATCCGCCTCCACGCTAAGCCGTTAAGCCGAGGCGACCGGCGCACCGTCGCCCAAAGATGGTGCGGTTGCAGACCGTCGAGTTTCAGACGAGAAGCTTTTAACTCACTCCGCCGCATTCGCCTGCGCCAGAATAGTCGCGGCAATCTCCTCGAGCTTGCCAGCAACCAGCAATGGCGCGCCGCCGACCATGCCGACCTGCGTCTGGCCATTTTCGTAATCGCGGAGCCAGGCGACATTCTCTGCAACGACCAGATAATTGCCGCCGCGTGACTTGAGTTCGATGAATTTCATATGGAGTCTCCTGTTCGCTCAGCCTCTAGGCATCAAATATGAAGATAGTGAGATTCGCATGACCCCCGCCGCCATCATTTTCGATTTCGACGGTGTCGTCGCCGATAGCGAGGTCCGCGCGAATTTGTCCTTGTCCGAGAGCCTGACGGCGGCAGGGCTGCCGACGACCTATGACGACTGCCTCCGCGACTATTATGGCCATAATTGGCAGGAAACCGAACGACGCATCGTCGCGCGGTTCGGCCGTCCGCTGCCCGCCGATTTCCGCGAAACGCACCGCGAGCGCGCGCGCGGCAGATTTATGGACGGGTTCGATGCGGTGCCCGGCGTCCCGGCGTTTCTCGATGCACTGGGCACCATGCCGCGTGCGATCGCGTCATCGAGCCGCGCCGAATATATCGGCTGGGCGCTCGGCCTGTTTGGACTCGACCATTATTTCGGCGAGCATGTCTACAGCGCGGACGGCTGGGACCGCGGCAAACCGCATCCCGACATTTACCTCGCCGCGGCAAAAGGGCTGGGGATCGATCCGGCGGCGTGCCTCGCGATCGAGGATTCACCGACCGGAGCGCAGTCGGCGCTTGCGGCGGGGATGACCGTCATAGGTTTCTGCGGTGCTGGGCATATCGTCGACCGGGTCGCGCATGGCGCAATGTTGCGGGGCGTCGGCGTCCATCATGTGGCGCTGAGCTTCGATGAGGTTGCGGAATTGTTGGCGGCAGCAGAATAATCCTCCCTGTCGCGAAGCGAGAGGGAGGGGCCGCGCCTCACGTTGAGCCCCTCCGTCAGCGCTCCGGGCTGCCACCTCCCATCGCTGCGCCGCAGTGAGGATTTCGCAGCAAAAAATCGCTGTCCTATAAACGGTCGCTGGATTAGCCTCTCGGCATGAGCGCGGTCGGAAGATCCGCCCGATCATCAATTGCGAGTAAAGTTGCGCAGTTTTCCGCGACTTTTGCCAAGCCCGTTCAAGGAGAGAGATATGTGCACCGAGGATACCGAAGCCGATCTCGATCGCGCCGGAATGTCCGTCGATCGGCGCAGCTTTGCCGCGCTGGCGGGGGCGGGGGCGTTGATCGCAGCGCTGCCCGCGCATGCGATGGCGGGTAAGCCGGTGAAGGGCCGCGACGTCATAATCAAGACTGCCGACGGGACCGCCGACTCCTATTTCGTCGCACCGGCCAGCGGCAAACATCCCGGCGTGCTGATCTGGCCCGACATTCGCGGGCTGCGTCCGGCGTTTCGCCAGATGGCGGATCGGCTCGCGGGTGAGGGCTATGCAGTGCTGTGCGTCAATCCCTTTTACCGCTGGCAGAAATCGCCGGTCGTCGATGCGGCGAATGATTTCAACGATCCGGCGATCCGCGAAAAATTATTCGGCTATCTGAAACAGCTCAACAAGGAACTGGTGACGACCGATGCGACCGCGCATCTCGCGTTCCTCGACGCACAAAAGGAGGTCGATCCGAAACGCAAGCTTGGCACCACGGGATATTGCATGGGCGGGGCGATGACGATCTACACCGCTGCGCTGAAGCCCGATCGCGTCGGCGCAGCAGGCAGCTTCCATGGCGGCGGCGTCGGCACCGACAAGCCCGACAGCCCGCACTTGCTGATCCCCAATACGAACGCGGGCTATCTCTTCGCGATCGCCGACAATGATGACAAGGAAAACCCGAACGAGAAGCTGCTTTTGAAGGCGGTGCTGGAGCCGCGCAAGCAATGGCATGAAGTCGAGGTTTATGCGGGCGCGATGCACGGCTGGTGTCCGCCCGACGGCCGCGCCTATAATGAGGCGGCCGCCGAAAAGGCGTGGGGCGGGATGCTCGAATTGTTTAAGGCGAGTCTGTAACGGCCGCTGTTATGGTCAGTGCGCGTGCGCGCCGCCGCTTGCGGCATAGCTCGCATAGACGCGCTGGCCGGCGGGGCCGAAGGTCATGACCTTATAGGCCTCGCGATGGTCGCCATGCTCCATGCCAGGTGAGCCCATCGGCATTCCCGCGACGGCGAGGCCTTTCACGCCTTTCGGCTTTTCGCGGAGGAGGCGGGAGATTTCCTTCGCGGGCACATGGCCCTCGATCACATAGCCGTCAACGAGGACGGTGTGGCAACTGCGCAGCGCCTGCGGCACGCCCTGCTTGTCCTTCACCGCATTCATGTCGGGCGCGTTCACCACGACCGCCTTTTGCCCGAACGACGCCTTCACCTGTTCGAGCCATTTGAGGCAGCAACCGCAGCCTGCGTCGCGAAACATTGTCGGGTTCGCGGCGTGCGCGGCGCCCGCCGTTCCGGTGAGCAGCGCGAGAGCAAGCAAGGAACGGCGGATGGACGACATGGAAAAACTCCCTGAAAATATGACCGTCAGCTTAGCAGTCGCCTCCGCCGAAGCACAAGCGGCTCACCCCATCGGGTAGAGGATGTCCTTGCTGACCTGATGCAGCGCGCTCATCACGTCGTCGCTGAGCACAAGGTCGAGCGCGTCGAGGATCGGTTGGACCTGATCGTCGGCGCTGACGCCGACGATCGTCGAGGCGACGAAGTCATGCTGTTTCGACCAGGCGGTCGCCATCGTCACCGGATGCAGCCCTGCGTCCTCGGCAATCTTCAGATAGCGCTCGGTCGCGGCGAGACTCTTTTCGTTGACGAAGCGGCGTCCCATCGCAGCTTGGCGGCCTTCCATTTTCAGATATCGCGAGAAGCGCGCGCCTTCGGGGGTCGCGCCGCCCTGATATTTGCCCGACAACACGCCGCCTCCAAGCGGCGAATAGGGAATCAGGCTGACGCCTTCCTGCCGACACACCTGCTTGAGTTCATCCTCGAAGCGGCGATTGTTCAGGCTGAAATTATTCTGGATCGTGTGATAGCGCGCAGCGCCGAGCTTCTCCGACGCGGCGAGCGATTTCATCAAGCCCCAACTCGTCTCGTTCGAGCAGCCGAGAATGCGGACTTTGCCGACGCGGACGAGGTCGTCGAGCGCGTCCATTATCTCCTCATAGGGGGCGTCATGGTCGGGCCAGTGCGTCTGGTAAAGGTCGATATAGTCGGTCTGCAGCCGGGTCAGGCTGTCGTCGACTGCCTGCATGATATTCTTGCGGTCGAGCGCCGTCATGCCGTTGCGGCACGGCGATTTGAACCAGGAATGGCTCGGGCCCGACACCTTGGTCGCGAGAATGATCGCGTCGCGCGGCTTGGTCTTCATCCAGCGCCCGACGATTTCCTCGGTGCGGCCGACCCATTTGATATCGGGCGGCACCGGATAACCCTCGGCGGTGTCGTAGAAGTTGATGCCAGCGTCAAAGCAGCGATCGAGGACACGAAAGGCTTCGGCTTCTTCGGTCTGACTGCCGAAGGTCATCGTCCCCATGCAGATGTCGGACACGTGGATGGCGCTCTTGCCCAGTCGGCGGCTCTGCATGATCTGTTCTCCGGTCGAAAGCGAGGAGCGCCGTCCATAGGTTGCAGGCCGCAACCTTGCAATCGGATCAGATCGGCTGGATCAGATCAACAGGGCGAGCGAGCCGACGAGCAACGCCGCCATCGTCCAGTTAAACGTCCGCAGCCGCGCCGGGCTCGACAGCCAGCCGCGCAGGACCTGACCCATCACCGCCCACAGGCTGGTCGACGGCAGGTTGATGATTCCGAAGACAATCGCGACGAGCAGCACTGCAGCGAAATTGCGGTCGGGCGCGTAGAGCGCGATGGCCGACAGGGCCATCGACCAGGCCTTTGGATTGACCCACTGGAACAGCATCGCCTGGACAAAGGTCATCGGCTTGCCGCGCGCGCCGGTTTCGGTATCGGGCGCCGCGGCATTGGCGATCTTCCACGCCAGCCAGAGCAGATAGACCACGCTCACCACCTTGAGCACAGTGTTGAGGATGGGGAAGAGGTCGAACAGGCCCATCAGCCCGACGCCGACGAGGACGATCATCAGCGTAAAGCCGAAACCGACCCCGAGTGCGTGCGGGATCGTCCGGCGAAGCCCGAAGTTCGCGCCCGAGGCCATCAGCATCATATTGTTCGGCCCCGGGGTGATCGAGGACACGAGCGCAAAGGCCGACAGCGCGAGGAGGGTGGTCTGGTTCATGCGCGCAACATAATGCGTTTCGATGCGCCATGTGTTGCAAAGATGACCCGCCATCGGTTAGATTATGCAATCTATGATCAAGATTGATGCCATTGGCCGCAATATATTGCATGAATTATCGCGCGATGGGCGAATCTCGAATCTCGAACTGGCCGAGAGGGTGGGGCTTTCGCCGTCGGCATGTTTGCGCCGCGTGCAGGAGCTGGAGCGCAGCGGGGTGATCAAGGGCTATCGTGCGGTCGTCGACCCGGTAAAGCTCGGGCTGACCTTTATCGCCTATGTTACGGTCGGGCTGTCGTCGCATACGAAGAAGTCGCAGGTCGATTTCGAGGCGGCGATGGCGGGCGCGCCCGAAGTCCGCGAATGCCATAATATTACCGGCAAGATCGAATATCTGCTGCGCGTCGAGACCGCCGATCTGGCGGCATACAAGCATTTCCATACCGAGGTGCTCGGCGTGCTGCCGCAGGTGCATTCGATCACCACCTATGTGCTGATGGACTCGCCAAAGGATGAGCGGGCTTGATCCGTCCTTGAACCTGAGGGTCGCCGACCGCATATCGGTTTCATGACGAAACTCTCTTTCCTAGACCTCGTGCCCGTCACCGATACCGGCACCATCTCCCAATCTCTCGCAAACGCCGCCGATCTGGCACGCCACGCCGAGGCTCTCGGATACGAGCGTTACTGGGTCGCCGAGCATCACGGCATGTCGGGCATTGCGAGCGCTGCGACGTCTATCGTGCTCGCGCATATCGGACAGGCGACTTCGACGATCCGCATTGGCTCAGGCGGCATCATGCTTCCCAATCACGCGCCGATGGTCATCGCCGAGCAGTTCGGTACGCTTGAAGCGCTGTTCCCCGGTCGCGTCGATCTGGGGCTGGGGCGCGCGCCCGGATCGGACGGGATCGTCGCGCGGGCGCTTCGTCGCAACCTCGCGAGCGACGAGCGCCAGTTCCCGCAGGATGTCGTCGAGCTTCAGGCCTTTCTGGCCGGTGACGAGCGGCTCGGTATCCGCGCAGTGCCGGGCGAGGGAACGAATATTCCGCTGTGGATATTGGGATCGAGTACGTTCGGCGCGCAGCTCGCGGCGATGCTCGGGCTTCCTTATGCCTTCGCCAGCCATTTCGCGCCCGACGCGCTCGACGAAGCGCTTGAAATCTATCGCCGCCAGTTCAAGCCGTCGGCGCAGCTTACCCAGCCTTATGTCGCCGCGGCGTTCAACGCATTCGCCGCCGACACGCGCGAGGAGGCCGAGTTGCTCGCCTCGACGCAGCAGCAGGCGTTCGTTGCGCTGCGCACCGGCAATCCGGGCAAGATGAAGCCGCCGCTCGCGGGCTATAAGGACAGCCTGCCGCCCAATGCCCGCGCGATCCTTGATCATGTACTGCAATGCTCGGCGGTCGGCACAGTCGATGACATCGCCGACGGGTTGAAGTCCTTTGTCGCGCGAACCCGCGTCGATGAGGTGATCGTCGCGTCGTCAATGTATGACCATGACGCGCGCAAGCATTCGCTCGCGCTGACGATGGAGGCGGGCAAGGCGCTCTAGGCGCTGAGACCTACCCTATGTTGACGCACCTCCGGGTGCGGCAGTATAGGGGCGGTCCAGCCAAGGGCGGCCCGTACCGGGGTC
>JAURVS010000089.1 GCA_030655355.1 Sphingopyxis sp. | reverse complement strand
ATCTGTATCGATCAGCCGATATTACGGGCTGGTCGGTGCATCGTCGTCGTTGTCCGACGCGATGATGATGCCGCCAACGACAGCAACGAGAGCGAGAACAGCGATGATCCAGCTGGTGCTGCCTTCGAGTTCGCTCTGGCCGTCAACAGCCGAAGCTGCACGTGCTGCGGGGGCAGCCGAAGCGGCAACCGGGGCCGCGATCATCGAGGTTGCTGCGAGAGAGATCGCAGCTTTCTTAAGCAGGTTCATCATTTTCTCCGTCCACTGGATTACTTTTGTCGAATCACACCGACGAGATTTCCCCGGTCTGCTTCTGCAACGCCGTATTAGGTGCTGCGTTCAGCAATTGCAACGACGTTCTGCCCTACCCCGCCAAATCTTAGTAAATTGCTAAATAGGGAAAAAGTTGTTCTTTCTAACTTTTCATCCGCGGCGGACATTTTCGAAGCATTCGCTGGTGACGGGATAGCCGAGATGCCCGGGAATGCACAGATGCGGCTGCCCCTCGCGCTCCTCGATCCACGGCGTGACCAGCTCCACCGGAAATTCACGGCAATGCTCAGAAAATTCTGAAAAATCTGGCACTTGCGCGAGCCGCTCAAGATTGCGGCGCGTGGGAAAGATAATCGTTACCTCGCCGCGATCAGCCATCGCCAGCGTGGCTTTCGCGCTCGCCCAGAAGATATGACTATGCTCAGCCTCTTCTACAGTCAGTTCATGCCCGTGTGGCGGAGCAGCAACAGCATAAAAACGCGTATCGAATGTACGCGCCTCTTTGAAATTAGGGCACCACCGCGCGAAAGGCACAAATGATTCGAGCGCGATTCGATCGCCGCGCGCCGCCAATATGTCGGAGAGCAAAGTTCCGGCGAGCAAAGCCTGCCGCACCTCGGCCACATCGCCCTCACCCAGCGCGGGCCAGCCAACGGCAAGCCCCGTTTCCTCGAGCGTCTCGCGGAGTGCCGCGACCCGCGCCGCGCCATCAGCTTCGTCGCCGCCCAAGCCATGCTGGCGGGCGACCAGATAATCATCGGGATCGACGCGGCCGCCCGGAAACACAACCGCACCGGCGGCGAACGCCATGGTGGTCGATCGCTTGACCATCAGAATTTCGTCAGGACCGCCGGTTTCGGACGGGCGCATGATGACGAGCGTCGCGGCGGGGATGGCGCCATCGGGCAAAGCCGTGGTCGGCGGAGCAGCATTGGTCATGCGATGGCGATAACCGCGCAGCCGCGCCTTGTCATCTCGCCATTGCGGGCACCCGCGCGCGGGTGCAGGATGCAGACACTAAAGCGGGTGGGAGCAGCATATTGGGAATCGTCGAAATTTTGGGCGTCGCCGGCAGCCTGAGCCTCCTCGCTGGCTGGCGGCTATACCTCACCATATTGGCGACCGGGATCGCGATGCGCTTCGGCTGGCTGCCGCTGCCCGAGCATCTTGCTGCGCTGCAAGTGCTGGCTAATCCGTGGGTGCTGGGCGTGGCGGCGGTCGGCACGCTTGCCGAATTTCTCGCCGACAAGATTGCTTGGGTCGATTCGATCTGGGACACGATCCACAGCTTCGTTCGCCCGCTCGGCGGCGCGCTGCTCGCGCTGGCGTTGGTCGATTCATCGGATCCCGCGTACCAAGTGATTGCCTTCCTGCTCGGCGGTGGCGGCGCGTTGCTCAGCCATGGCGCGAAGGCGACGACACGCGCCGTCGTCAACATCAGCCCCGAACCATTCAGCAATACGGCGGTCTCGACGGGCGAAGATGTCGCCACCGGCGGCCTCCTCGCGCTCGCCATCGCCTATCCGCCGATCGCCATCGTGATTGCAATTTTGCTCGCGATCGCCGCGGTCATTGTCATCATCGCGCTGCGCCGTCTGTTGCGTAATATCAAGGCGACGTTGAAGCGTGCGCTCGGCGACGCGCCGCCACCGATCGACGCTTAGTAATTTGGCAACATTCAGTTTATAATCTGAACACGCAGGGGGGGGGGCCCGTTTAGGGAGCGTTGCCCCATGTCGTCGAAAACCGCATCCAATCGGGTTACTTTCGCACCGTCCGCAAAATATCTGCTCCTGTCGACCGCCGCAGGCCTCGCGCTGGGACAGGCATCTCCTGCCTCTGCGCAGTGCGTTTTCACGCCAACCGCGGGTGACGATATTCATGTGTGCAGCAACGGCACCTCTCCCGGAGGCCTCAACGATCCGGGCGGAAACAACCAGCTGACGCTCCCCGCGGGCGGGACCGGGACCGTCGCGGGCAATGTGACATTTGGCGCGGGAGCCGACGTCGTCAGGATCGATTCGGGCCGCATCAACGGTGCAGTCGATCAGGGCAATGGCACCGACCGTTTCACGATCAGCGCAGGGACCGTCACCGGACAGGTCCAGCAGGGTGAAGGCATCGACGATTTCGTGATGACCGGCGGCGAGGTGAATGTGCTGAACCAGGGGGGCGCGTTCGACACCTTTTTCATGTCGGGGGGCCGCATCGTCGATGCCTTTGACGATGGCGACAGTGCGCGGATGACCGGCGGCCGGATCGGACGCGTCAACATGAAGCTGGCCGACAATCTGTTCGACATGTCGGGCGGGACGATCGATCGCAATCTCGTGACCGGTTTCGGCAACGACACGATTCTCCTGTCGGGCGGCACGATCGGCGGCAATATGAGCGTGTCGGGCGGCGCCGACCGTGTGACGATTACCGGCGGCGCGGTCGACGGCGATGTCCTGATGAGCGTCGGCGCCGACAATTTTACGTGGGATGGCGGCGGCGTCGTTCATGGCACAATCGACATGGGCGGCGACAATGACAGCGCGCGGCTCACTGACCTGACCAACGCCCATATGGGCCGGTCACCGCGGATCACCGGCGGCGACGGCAACGACGCGCTGATATTCGACAATGTCACGACCGGCGGCATCGCACGCTTCGACAGCTGGGAAAGCATTGCCGCGACCGACGACACCGAATTGACCTTCGACGGCTTCCTGACGCTTGGTGACGCGGGAAGCGGGATCGGAAGCTTCAGCCTCGATGCGTCGAGTACGATCTTTGGTGGTGGGTTCCAGGGCGGCGTCACGGCCTTCGCCGTCGGCCAACGCGCGACGCTGGTCAACGCGGGGCGGATCGACCTCACCAACGGCAACAATCCGCCGGGCGACAGCTTTACCGTGCGCGGCGACTATGTCGGCAACGACGGCCTGTTGCTGCTCGACACGGTGCTCGGCGACGATGCGTCGCTGTCCGACAGGCTGGTGATCGATGGCGGCTCGGCCACGGGCGCAACCGGAATCACCGTGATCAATGCCGGCGGCAGCGGCGCTGCGACGACGCAGAACGGCATCCTGCTTGTCGAGGCGACTGGCGGCGCCACCACCTCGGCAGGCGCTTTTGCACTTAATCATCGCGTCGCAGTCGGAGCTTTCGAATATTATCTGTTCCGCGGCGGCATCTCGGCCGGAACCGCCGAAAACTGGTATTTGCGCTCGACGATCGTGACGCCGCCGCCCTCGCCCACTACTCCGCCCCCGCCGCAGCCTGCCCCGGCACCCCCGACGCTCGCACCGCCACCCCCGGCGCCCGAGCCGATCGCGCCCGAGCCACCGGCGCTGCCCCCGGCCCCCGTGCCCGATCCGCCCCCGCCGCCGCCCGAGCCGACTCCTGTCGATCCCGATCCGGTCGATCCGGCACCGCCAGTGGCCGAGGCCGATCCACCCCCTCCTCCGACGCCGGAGCCGCCGCCAGCGCCCGAACCCGAAGCGCCGCCGCCTCCGCCCGAACTTCCGACCGAGCCCGCACCGATCCCGTCGGCCGATCCTGCGGTCGAAGTCGCGCCGCCGACACCCGGCGCAACGCCGGTCGTTGCCGATGTCGTCCCGCTCTATCGCCCCGAGGTTGCAGCCTTCGTCGCCGCGGTGCCGGTCGCGCATCATCTCGCCGCCGCGACGCTCGGCACCTTTCACGAACGCCGCGGAGCGCAGGCGCTGCTTCGCGGGGGCGGCGCGCTGCCCGCAAGTTGGGGCCGCGTCTTTGCTGAGAACAGCGAGATCAAATGGGATGGCGATGTCGCTCCCTCGATCGATGGCGACCTTTCCGGTTTCCAGATCGGTCAGGATTTCGCCGGATGGGGCGCGGATGGCGCCACGAATATCCGCGTCGGCGCTTTCGCTGCGCGCGCATCGACCGACGGCACCGTCCGCGGGATCGCGCTGGGCTGGAACGATCTGACCGTCGGCCAAATCGACGTCAAAGCCACAAGCCTCGCCGGATATGCGACGCTCGTCGGGGCCAGCGGATGGTATGTCGACGCCGTGGTGATGCACAGCTGGTTCGACGGCAAAGCCGCGGCAAGCACCAGCGAAGCGATCGACGTCGACGGTAGCGGCTGGGCCGCATCGCTCGAAGCAGGCGTCCCTCTCGCGCTATCGAGTCGCTGGTCGCTCGAACCGCAGGCGCAGGTCATCTGGCAGCGGATCAAGCTCGATGACCGCGCCGATGCCTTCTCGACGATCGACTTTGCTGCGGGCGATTCTTTGACCGGCCGCGCCGGGCTTCGCCTGCAAGGCGAATATGGCGGCTTCCAGCCCTATCTCCACGCCGGCCTGTGGCATGGGTTTTCAGGTAGCCAGACGACGCGCTTCGGCGGCAATCCGATCCGCACCGACCTTGGCCGCACCGAGGCCGAGGTCGGCGCCGGGATGATGGCGCGCTTCGGGGATAATGTCGCGGTGCATGTGAAGGGCGACTATGCGTTCGACGCCGACGGACCGCGCAGCCGCCGATATGGAGGCACGGTCGGCGTTACCATCCGCTGGTAGCAATCAGGCGGGCAGCAGCGCCTTCAGCGGCGTTTCGGCATCGGCAAGCTGCTCGGCGGTCGCAACGAGCCCCGCGGTGACGATCATCCGGCCCTGGACATAATCCTTGGTCGCATTGACGCAGTCGATCGCGATGACTTTGCCGGCCTTGAGATAGACGACCGAGAAGCTGCGCGTCGCGGGATCGCCGCGCAGCACCGCCTGATCGTGCCCTGTCGACAAGCCCGCGGTCTGGAGCTTCAGATCATATTGGTTCGACCAGAACCAGGGAATGGCGTGATAATTGGCCTCGTCGCCGACGATACCCTTCGCGACGACATTCGCCTGATCATTGGCGTTCTGCACCGATTCCAGCCGGATCACCGCCCCTTCGGCAAAGCCATTCTCATGCGCTGCGCAGTCGCCGATCGCATAGATGTCGGGCAAGCTCGTCTTGCAAAGCCGATCGACGAGGACGCCATTGCCGCCCTCGGCGCCCGCTGCGATCAACGGTTCGACCGCGGGCACGATGCCGATGCCGACGATGACGAGATCGGCAGGAATCAGTTCACCGTCGGCAAGCCGCACGCCGGTCGCATGCGTGTCGCCCTCGATCGCATCGACGCACACGCCGAGCCGCAGATCGACGCCATGATCGCGATGTTCCTTTTCGTAGAAGCGCGAGAGGTCGGGGCCAGCGACGCGGGCAAGCACACGGTCGAGTGCCTCGAGCAGCACGACCTTCTTGCCCGCCTTGGTCAGCACCGCCGCGGCTTCGAGCCCGATGTAGCCGCCGCCGATCACGACGATCTGGCCCGCGGTTTCCGACGCCGCCTTCATCGCATCGGCATCGGCGCGCGTGCGCACGCCCTGCACACCCGGCAGGTCGCCGCCCGGGATCGGCAGCATGCGCGGCGCCCCGCCGGTCGCCCAGACAAGCTTGCCATAGCCGATCGTCTCGCCGCCATCGGTGGTGACGCTGTGGCCCACAGGATCGACCGAGACGACGCGCTTGCCGAGCAGCATCCTCACCTCGCGCTCGTCCCAATATTTGGCGGGACGCAGCTGGATGCGTTCGAATTCCTTCTCGCCCGCGAAATATTCCTTCGACAGCGGCGGGCGCTCATAAGGCAGTTCGGACTCGTCGCCGATGATTGCGATGCTGCCTTCGAACTTCTGCGTCCGCAACATGATCGCAACCTGCGCGCCGCCATGACCCGCGCCCACAATCACCACGTCGAAATGCATCGCCTGTGTCTCCCGCTGCTCGTTGACGCGGCCCTTGCACGCGTGAGCGGGCGAGGCAAGCGGCAGCAGGCTCGCCCCAGCGAAAGAAAAACTTGCGGATCAGTCCGACAGGCCGTCGAGCCATTCGGCGATCATGTTGCGGCCCGCAGCAACCGCCGAGGGGCCATGCCGCAAGTGAAGATCGCGCATCTCATCAACACACCCGCCGGTTTCGGCGAGCGCATCGGGCCATTGCCGCAGCCATTCGTCAAAACGCGGGTCGAGTCCCATTTCGCCATGGAACTGCAACGCGAGAATATTGTTGCCGCGGCGAAACGCCTGGTGCGGATAGGCAGCGGTGGAAGCCAGCAACTCGACATCATCTGGCAGATCGAACGTGTCGCCATGCCAGTGCAGAACAGGAATGTCGGCGAGGTGCCGGAGCGGCGATGCCGAATCGATGAAGTTCAGCGGGTGAAAGCCGACCTCTTTTGCCGATCCCGGATAGACACGCGCTCCCATCGCCGCCGCCATCATCTGGGCCCCGAAGCACACCCCCAGTGTCGGCCGCCCGGCTTCGATCCGGCGCGCGAGCCGCCTTTTCTGACATGCAATCCACGGGTGCTGTTCCTGCTCATAGACCCCCATCGGGCCGCCCATCATGATGAGCAAATCGGGCGAAACAAGGTCGATCGCGCCGAAATCGGGATCGCAGACATCGACGCGCGTCAGATCATATCCCGCGGCCTCGATCGGTTCACGATAGCCGGCGATCCCCTCGTGGGGGACATGGCGGATGATCAGTCCGGTCTTATAAGGAGGCAGTGACATATCTGGCGATGAACAGTGTGGTTGCTGCGCTGTTTCGAACGCCCCCTGTCTAGCCAAACAAGGACCCCGCTGTCACTCTACCAAAGCAGTAGAGATACTGTTGCGGCCCGTAGCTGAGCTTGGCTCCGCTCGCTACGGGCCGCCATTACCCCGCCGTCACCAACTCCAGCGACAGATTTTCAAGCTTGGCGTCGGTCACCGCAACGACCTCACCTAGTTTCGCCGCGATGATGTCCGCCTGACTTTGTGCAAGCCCGGCGACGGTCACCTCGATTCGCATATGCGTCGGCAGGACGTGCATCGCCATCGCGTCGGGCACGATCGAGCGCTGCGCGAAATAATTGGCGACACGTGGCAGCGATTGCGGGTCGAGGATCGCATCGATCCTGAAACGATGCATCAGGCCGCCTCGCGCTGCGCACCCGCGATGACCTCTTCGGCCATCTCGTCGGCGACGAGCGCGGGCGAGCGCCCCTCGCGTGCGGCGCGTTCGAGCAAGGCGCCGACGCGCGGCGCGATGGCGGCGACACGCGCCTTCACCCCGTCCTCACCCTCGCCCAGATATTCGGCCGACACATTGATGATACCGCCCGCGTTGACGACATAGTCGGGCGCATAGGTGATACCGCGTTCCATCAGCAGCGCGGCGACATCGGGCGTCGAAAGCTGATTGTTCGCGGCGCCGCAGACGAGCTTCGCCTTCAGCTTGCTGACGGTGTCGCGGTCGAGCGCGCCGCCGAGTGCGCAGGGCGCGAAGATGTCGGCATCGACGGCGGCGATCTCGGACACGCCGACAACCTCGGCGCCATGCACCGCTTTCAACCTGTCGCGGCGGGCCGGATTGACATCGGCGATCACCAGGCGCGCTCCCGCGTCGGCCAAGCGGCGGCAAAGATCGGCGCCGACATTGCCGGTGCCCTGCACCGCTACGGTCAGCCCGGCAAGATCGCGTCCCAGCGCGAACTGCGCGGCAACCTGCATTGATTCGAATACGCCCTTCGCGGTCCAAGGCGACGGGTCGCCGCCCGCACGCCCCGCGACCGCGGGCAGTCCTGCAACGTGCCGCGTCGTTGAAGCCACTTCCTGCATATCCTCGACCGACGTGCCGACATCCTCGGCCGTGACATAGAGGCCGCCGAGCCCTTCGACCGCCCGCCCAAATGCGCGAAACAGCGCCACCCGATCGAACTCGCCCTCGGGCCGACGGAGTACGGCTTTCGCGCCGCCCAGCGGAAGGCCGGCAAGCGCATTCTTGTAACTCATTCCCTCGGCAAGCCGCACCGCATCGCCCAGTGCCTGCTTCATGTCGGGGTAGGACCACAAGCGGCAACCCCCTGCCCCCGGGCCCAAGGTCGTCGAGTGAATCGCAATGAAACCGTCGAGCCCTGCTTCGAGATCATAGAGACGCACGCATTCGAGCGGCGGCGCCAAACGGGCAAGACGGACAACCATGAATATTCTCCTTTGATGGAGCATGGCTTTTCGCATCTTCGCGCGGGGCGATCTTGATCGATTATCGACCGGGGAAGTCGATTAACGGATGTTGTGATCCGAAATATTCGGATACAGGGATGAAATGACCGATCTTGACCCATTTGAGATAAAGATTCTCCGCGAATTGCAACGCGACGCGAATCAAACGACGGCCGAAATCGCCGAGCGCGTCGGGCTATCGGTATCGCCCTGCTGGCGGCGCATCGACCGCCTCGAACGCGAGGGCTTCATCAAGAAGCGCGTCGCGATCATCGACCGGCGCAAGGTCGGGCTCAACGCGCATGTCTTTGCGCAGGTAAAGCTCAACGCGCATGGACGCGCCAATCTCGACGAATTCAGCGCCGCGATCCGCGGCTTCCCTGAGGTGCTCGACGCCTATGTGCTGATGGGGACGACCGACTTCATGCTGCGCATCGTCGCCAAGGATATCGATGCGTATGAACGCTTCTTTTTCGATCAGCTGAGCAAATTGCCCGGGGTGCAGGAAATTAACTCGACGGTCGCGCTCTCGGAAATCAAGGCGACGACCGAATTGCCGCTAGGCCGCGATTGACGCCACCGCTCGTCAGCGACCGGGAGATTTCGGTCACTGTACGGCATCGACCGCTCGAACTATGGCGGAGCCCAACCAGCCACGCGTCACATCATCTGAGCCATATCCGGGGAGCAAATTCGCCGTGCCGATCGAGATCGATCCCTTTCATGCCATCACCATCAGCCGTCTCGCGCATCAAATGGGTGCCGAGGGGCGATCGGTCATTCATATGGAATTTGGCCAGCCCTCAACGGGCGCTCCAGCAGCGGCGATCGCGGCGGCGCACCGCATCCTCGATACCGATGCCATGGGGTATTGGGAAAGCCCGGCGCTGAAGACACGGATCGCGGCGCTTTATGACGAAGCCTATGGTGTCGCGGTCGCCCCGGAACAGATCATCCTCACATGCGGCGCATCACCTGCATTGGTCCTTGCGCTATCTTGCCTATTTGCACCCGGCGACAGGGTCGCTCTCGCGCGCCCCGGCTATGTCGCCTATCGAAACACCCTCAAGGCACTTCATCTCGTCCCGGTCGAACTCGCTTGCGGTGAAGCCGAACGCTTCCAGATTACCGCCGACGCGATCGAGCGCCTCGAGCCCGCACCCGCAGGGCTGATCATCGCGAGCCCGGCCAATCCCACCGGCACGATCATCCCGCCCGAGGAACTGCGGGCCATCGCGGAGGTGTGCAAGCGCCGCGGCATTGCGCTCGTCTCGGACGAAATTTATCATGGCCTCAGCTATACGCTGCCCGCCGAATCCATGCTGAAACATGCGCCCAACGCGCTAATCGTCAACAGTTTCTCCAAATATTTCAGCATGGCCGGCTGGCGTCTTGGATGGCTCGTCGTTCCCGAAGCCCTGATCGAGGCGGCGCGCGCGCGGATGGGCAATCTGTTTCTGACACCGCCCTCGCTCGCGCAACATGCCGGGTTGATCGCGTTTGACTGTCGCGACGAACTCGAAGGGCATATCGAAACCTATGCGCGCAATCGCGAACTGCTGCTCAAGGCGCTTCCGCAAATGGGCCTGCGGCGGATCGCCCCGCCCGATGGCGCCTTCTATATCTATGCCGATGTCGGCCACCTGACGAACGACAGCCTCGCCTTCTGCGAAGCCTTGTTGCGCGATACCGGCGTGGCCGTGGCGCCCGGGCTGGATTTCGATCCCGTCGACGGTAACGGCTTCGTCCGCTTCAGCTTCGCCGTCTCCACGCCGCTTATCGAGGAAGCGATCCGCCGCATCGAACCCTGGCTGGCCGCCCGGACGCTGGTTAGCGCCGACGACTAAGCACATTTGCGAGGTTCGCGAACAGCCAAAAACCGACACTGGTTGCGCCGCACAAAAGCCTGCCCTATATAAGTGGAGTAATTTACTCCAGTTAAGAATCGCTCGCAACTGCGACGGAAAAGAACAATGCGCCTGTCCAATCTTGCCGATTATGCCGTGGTGCTGATGAGCGCCGCCGCCCGCCAATGCGGGTCGGTGCCGATTCACGCGGGCATGCTGGCCGAGCAGACGGGTATCCCGGGGCCGACCGCGCAGAAGCTGGTGAGCCATCTGGCGCGCGCCGGTTTGCTCGTCGCTTCGCGCGGCAGCGGCGGCGGGGTGCGGCTCGCGCGGCCCGCGGCGGCGATCAGCGTTGCCGATATCATCGAAGCGGTCGAGGGGCCGATCGCGCTGACCAGCTGCGTCGCCGAGGGGCGGCACGATTGCTCGCTCGAGGGCAGTTGCAAGGTGCAGCCGCATTGGGGCGTCGTGAATGGCGCGGTGCGCGGTGCGCTTCAGGAAATTAGTTTGGCGACCTTGAGCGTCGCCCCGGCCAAATCAAGCCCGATGGGCCTCTCGACTTCGCTCGAGGCGAACGGAATTTTGCAATGACCGACAACACCGAACTCCCCGTGAAAGATCAGGCCGCGCATGACGCCGCGGCGAAGGTCGCCGATTATGAGCATGGCTGGTCGTCGACGATCGAGACCGACTTCGCGCCGAAGGGGCTGACCGAAGACACGGTCCGCTTTATTTCGGCGAAGAAGAATGAGCCCGAATGGATGCTCGATTGGCGGCTGAAGGCGTTCCGCCATTGGCAGACGATGGAAACGCCCGACTGGGCGAAGCTTAACGTGCCGCCGATCGACTATCAGGACGCCTATTATTATGCGGCGCCGAAGGCGAAGCCGAAGCTGTCCAGCCTCGACGAGGTCGATCCCGAAATCCTCGAGGTCTATAAGAAGCTCGGCATTCCGATCGAGGAGCAGAAGGTTCTCGCGGGCGTCGAGGGCGCGCGCAAGGTCGCAGTCGATGCGGTGTTCGACAGCGTCAGCGTCGCGACGACTTTCCGCGAGGAACTGAAGCGCGCGGGGGTGATCTTCCTGTCAATTTCGGAAGCGATCCGCGAATATCCCGAGTTGGTGAAGCAATGGCTCGGCAAAGTCGTGCCGATGCACGACAATTATTTCGCGACGCTCAATTGCGCGGTCTTTTCGGACGGGACGTTCGTCTACGTGCCCGAGGGCGTGCGCTGCCCGATGGAGCTGTCGACCTATTTCCGTATCAATGCCGAGAATACGGGGCAGTTCGAGCGGACATTGATCATCGCCGACAAAGGCGCTTACGTCTCCTACCTCGAAGGCTGCACCGCGCCGATGCGCGACGAGAACCAACTGCACGCGGCAGTGGTCGAACTCGTCACGCTCGACGATGCCGAGATCAAATATTCGACGGTGCAGAACTGGTATCCGGGCAATGCCGAGGGGCTCGGCGGCATCTATAATTTCGTGACCAAGCGCGCGCTGTGTCAGGGCAGGCGCAGCAAAGTGTCGTGGACGCAGGTCGAGACGGGCTCTGCGGTCACCTGGAAATATCCGAGCTGCGTGCTGAACGGCGACGACAGCGTCGGCGAATTCTATTCGGTCGCGGTCACCAACAATTATCAGCAGGCCGACACCGGCACCAAGATGATCCACAATGGCAAGCGGACGCGCTCGACCATCGTTTCGAAAGGCATCAGCGCGGGCAAGTCGAACAACACCTATCGCGGGATCGTGCGCGTCGCGCCGAACGCCGAGGGCGTGCGCAACTTTACCCAGTGCGACAGCCTGCTGTTGGGCTCGCTCAGCGGCGCACATACCGTGCCGTACATCGAAGTCCGCAACCCGACCGCGACCGTCGAGCATGAAGCGACGACGAGCAAGATCAGCGACGACCAGCTCTTCTATGCGATGCAGCGCGGGCTGGGCCAGGAAGAAGCGGTGGCGCTGATCGTCAACGGCTTTGCGAAGGAAGTGCTGCAGCAACTGCCGATGGAATTTGCGGTCGAGGCGCAGAAATTACTGGGGATCAGCCTTGAGGGGAGCGTGGGGTGAAGACGATCCTTTCGACAGGTTTCACCTTTGGTATGGCGCTGGTGTCGCAATCGGTCTTCGCCCAATCGACGCAGCCCAATGCGATGATGCTCGCGCAAGCCAATGATCGCTGCATGACGACCTATGCGGTTCGCATGACAAAGACCGATGCGCCCGACGACAAGATTTTCACAAGTGCGATCGAAGGCTGCAAAGACTTGAAAAGTCAGCTTTATACCGCAATCGACGCGGAATATGCAGCGGCGCAAGCAAGTGGCCTCAAGGCTCAGCTTGATGCACAGGCCAAACCGAATTTTCTGAACTTGCTTCAAAAGATTCGGACGGACCGAGCTCAGCGCGCCGGCAATTGAAACGGATACGGAATAAGATGCTCAAAATTGAAAACCTCCATGCCACGGTTGCCGACAAGCCGATCCTGAAGGGTCTGTCGCTCAGCATCAGTGCGGGCGAAATCCATGCGATCATGGGGCCGAATGGCGCAGGCAAGTCGACGCTCTCTTATGTCCTTGGTGGCCGCCCCGGCTATGAGGTCACCGACGGGTCGGCGAGCTTCGACGGGCAGGATCTGCTCGAGATGGATCCGCATGAGCGCGCCGCGGCGGGGCTGTTTCTGGGGTTCCAATATCCGGTTGAAATTCCCGGCGTGTCGAACGTCCAGTTCCTGCGCGAAAGCTTGAATGCCCAGCGCAAGGGGCGCGGTCTCGAACCGCTGTCGGGAGGCGATTTCCTGAAGCTGGCGCGCGAGAAAGCGGGGCTGCTCAAGATGGACATGGATATGCTCAAGCGCCCGGTGAACGTCGGCTTTTCGGGCGGCGAGAAGAAGCGCAACGAGATGGTGCAGATGGGGATCCTCGATCCCAAGCTCGCGATCCTCGACGAGACCGACAGCGGCCTCGACATCGACGCGCTGCGTACGGTCGGCGACGGGATCAATTCGATCATGCGGCGCCCCGACAAGGCGGTGCTGCTCATCACCCATTATCAGCGGTTGCTCGA
>JAURVS010000083.1 GCA_030655355.1 Sphingopyxis sp. | reverse complement strand
TCTCGACATGAAGCTCGACAGCTGGGTGGCTTCCGTCAACGTGGCAATGCCGGCAGGACTGGTCATCAACGAGCTGCTCACCAACGCTCTCAAACATGCCTTCCCTGACCGCGAGGGCGGGACGATCACACTTCACAGCCTCGTAGACGAGATCGGTTGCCATATTACTGTTGCCGATGACGGCGTGGGCCTCGCCGATGGCGTCGTCTGGCCGAAACCCGGCAAGCTGGGCGCCGTAATCGTTCAGTCGCTGAAGAAGAATGCAGCCGCCGAGGTCGCAGTGCATTCGCACCCCGGACAGGGCTTCAAAGTGACCATATCCTTTGCGAAGGCGGCTGCCGCACCTGACGCTTGATGTGCCACATCCAAGCCTGCGGCCAACAGGGTGCCGTCGGCGCGATGCGTGATCGGTCCGACGATCCGGAACTCTGCCGCGAACGGCAACTTATATCGTCCAGAAAATGAGATGGCACCTGCGCTTGGATTGCGCGGAGCCGTTCTGGCGCGGGTCAACGACGTCATGGAGAGCGACACGATGCCTGGCCATATCCTGATCGTCGAAGATGACCCGCTTGTCTCGATGATGTTCGAGGAATATCTCGATGTGCTCGGATGCGACGTCGCGGGCGGCGTTGAAACCGTATCAAGCGCCATTTTTCGTATCACTGCTGGGAGCATCGACGCCGCCATTCTCGACGTTCATCTTGCAAATGGGGAGACCAGTAGCCGGTCGCAGCGGTGCTGAGCGCGATGCATATTCCGTACATCGTGACGACTGGCGGTTTCAACCATAAGGTCGAAGCAGCTTATGGTGATGCCCCCATTCTCCGTAAGCCTTTCACGTTGACGAGCCTTTCAGAAGCTCTCGCGAAGCTGAGCCGGGTGTCGCAACCGATAAAGTGACATGGCGAGAGAGATTGCGCGGCGGTTTATGCCTGCCGTCTTTATATCTGCCGCAAACGTCTTTGGGCGCAACCGGCCAATTAAGGTCACTTACGCTCTGTCATCATAAGCGTGGCGACGGACAGCGCTATGGCAACGGCCGAAGCGATCCAAATGCTCATGTCTGGAGACCAGGAGTAAGCGGCAGCTCCAAGGATTCCGCCGAATATGAGGGCGACCCAAAGCAGCAGAAAGGGAAGCCAAGCGGTTCGATCCCCACCCAGCGCCGCGTCGGCCAGTTTATGCCCGAGCTTGACCAGTGTGCCCGTCATGTAGGTGACGCCGATGCTCACCTCGCCATCGCGCTGGAAGATTGTGTTCGAGGCGCCCATTGCCAGGCAGAGCAGTCCGATCGTCGGAAGATTGAGGTCCGCGCTTTGGCAAATCGCTGCGCCAGTCAGAAGAACGGCCACCCCGGTCATCGCGGTCACTTTGCGATGGGCGATCGTGACTTTCGCGCAGAGGATCAAGTCGAGGATCACGCCGCAGACAAACAGGGCGATCAGCGCTGCGGCAGCGAGCCCTAGAGCGGTGCCTTCCGCAATTCCGATCGCCATTCGGGTCGAGTTTCCGCTCATGAAAGACACGAACAGGCCGCCCGACTTCATGAATCCGATGGCATCGACATATCCTGCGAGCGCCGCGAGGCCGCAGGCTAGCGCGCGAAAATTCCTGTCGTACCGGATCATGGCGCGTTCAATAGCATCGCGGCGACTGCCGTGTCTGCACCAGGCTGCTTGATAGACGGTCATCGGGTTGCGAGCGGGCATCTACGTATGTCCGGGGCACCATGATGCGGCGATAGGGTGGACAATGAAAACAATCGCCACGCTCACAATGAACCCGGCAATCGATGTCGCCTACGAGGCCGATCGCGTGATGCACACGCACAAGATACGGTCGCGTCACGAACGCTATGATCCGGGTGGTGGCGGCATCAATGTCGCCCGCGTCGTCGCCCGGCTTGGGGGGACTGCCCGCGCACATTATCTCGCCGGCGGCGCAACGGGCAAGGCGCTCGACGCGCTTCTCGATCGCCACGAACTCGTGCGCTCGCGCATCGACATCGCGGGCGAGACGCGCGTCAGCACCGCGGTGTTCGAACGCGAAAGCGGCAAGGAATTCCGTTTCGTTCCGCGCGGGCCCGTCGTGACCGCCGAAGAATGCCGCGCGTGCCTCGCGCATCTCGAAAGGATCGAGTGCGACTATCTGGTCGCGAGCGGATCGCTGCCCCAAGGCGCGCCCGATAATTTCTACAGCCAGGTTGGGGCGCTCGCCCGGCGGCGCAAGATGCACTTTGTCCTCGACACATCGGGTCCGGCGCTGACGCACGGCCTCGCCGGAGGCGGCGCCTTCCTCGTCAAGCCGAGCCTCGGCGAACTTCAGCACCTCGTCGGGCGG
Organism: Sphingopyxis sp.; assembly: GCA_030655355.1. Taxonomy (GTDB): domain Bacteria; phylum Pseudomonadota; class Alphaproteobacteria; order Sphingomonadales; family Sphingomonadaceae; genus Sphingopyxis. The sequence continues at coordinate 9,556 of JAURVS010000083.1, read as the reverse complement.
CCGTTGGCCGGTACTGATGCGATTGCCGCCGCCGCGCTTGAAATCGTGGGAAGCGACCGGGCCGAATATGTCGCCGTCACCATGGGTCAGGAAGGAGCGCTTCTCGCTCATCATAGCGGCATCCTTCATGCGCCCGCCGTTCCCGTGGAGGCAAAGAACGCTGTCGGTGCCGGGGACAGCTTCCTTGCCGCGATGATCTTCGCGCTGGCGGCGCACAGGAATCCGGTGGATGCCTTTCGCTACGGCCTGGCAGCCGGCGCGGCGGCGGTTGAGACCCCTGGCACCGATCTTTGCCACCGCTCCGAAGTCGAGCGGATCTACGCTCGCGTTCCGACGCCGATGCGATGCCGCGAGCCGGCGTAGCTCTAAAGCCCGGCCATCGCGGCGCGAAGCGCGTCCGCGGACGCCACGAAGGCACGATGCTCTTCTGTGGGCAGCTCGATCGGCAAAATCCGCTCGATCCCTTGTGCGCCGACAATACATGGCAGGCTCATGAAGAGGCCGTTGATCCCCAGCTCGCCGGTCAATTGCGCCGACACCGGCAGGACCCGCCGCTCGTCGCGCACGATCGCCTCGCAGATGCGCACGATCGCCGTGGCAATCCCGAACGAGGTGTAGCCCTTGCCGGTGACGATCCGGTATCCAGCATCACGCACGTCGATTGCCAGAGCCGCAAAATCGAGCGCGCGTGGTGGATCCTCGAAGCCCGCCAGCGGCAGGCCGCCAATGCGCACCGTGGATTGGGCCGACACTTCGCTATCGCCATGTTCGCTCAGAACGAAGCCTTCGATCGAGCTGGAGGACACCTCCAGTCGCGCCGCGAGCGCCTGCCGCATCCTTGCTGAGTCGAGGAGGGTCCCTGTGCCGATGACGCGCGACGGCGCCAGTCCTGAGACTTGGAGCGCGATTTGCGCCATCAGATCGACGGGATTGGCGGCCACAACCAGGATGCCAGAAAAACCGGCATCGATCAGCGAGCGGACGCAGTGCGTCACGATCTCGGCGCTCCGCGCAGCGACGGACAGGCGCGACTGATTGCCTTGGGTCGGCGCCCCTGCGGTGATGACCGCGATTTGCGCGCTGGCGGCATCGTCATAGCCGCCCGCCCAGACCCGCGCGGGCCGGGCGAGCGCATTCGCGTCCGACAAGTCGGCGGCCTCGGCCTCGGCAAGGGCGGCATTGTCATCGAGCAGGACGATTTCCGGGACGAGCGCGCGCAACATCAAGGCATAGGCCGCGGTGGCGCCGACATGTCCGGCACCGATAATCGCAATACGCTGAAGATCACTCATGGGAATTCCTGAACAGATGGGCTTGGGCTCATGCCATGTCGCCTTTGTCCGGGAACCGACATCCGTAACATTCCTGATAGCCGATGCGTTTTGCCCGGCCGCGATGGTGCTACTGTGGACGGCGGGCCATGCGCGCCGCATCGCTGACGGACGAGCTACGGATAAGCCCTTAGTTTGCCGGTGTAGCGCTCGTGGTAGCTGCGTCGCCATGAACATGAATGTCCAGTGCCCGGCGTTGCCGCGGCCCGCCATCGCTCCCCGGCTCGGTGTCGCCGGCGTTCTGGCGGCGCTGTCGCTCGCTACGGGGCTCGCCGTGCCCTATCCGCTGTCGGCGCAAGACCTCGCCGCGCCGATGACGGTCGCGGGCGCGGTCGAAAAGCTGAAGCCGGGCGAATATATCTGGGCGCCGCAAGTCGCTCCCGAAGGGCCCATCATGATCGTTGTCAGCCTGCAGCGACAGCGAGCCTTTGTCTATCGCAACGGCATGATCATCGGCGTTTCGACCGTTTCGACCGGAAGCGAAGGGCGCGAGACGCCGGTCGGGATATTCACGGTCCTCCAAAAGCATATCGACCATAAGTCGAACCTCTATAACGACGCGCCGATGCCCTTCATGCAGCGGCTGACTTGGGACGGGATCGCGATGCACGCCGGCAAGATCCCGGGCTTTCCGGCCTCGCATGGCTGTATCCGCCTGCCGATCGCCTTTGCCAAGCTGCTTTATGGCGTGACGGTCAAGGGAATGACCGTGATCATCACCGACGACGCTCCGGTGCCGAGGCTGGCGCCGTCACCCGCCCTGTTTTCGGGCGATGGTCCGCAGGTGTCGCCCGATGCGAAGATCCTCTGGCAGCCCGAACTGGCATCCGCCGGTCCGATATCGGTCATCGTCAGCGCAGCCGACAAAAGGATGATCGTGCTGCGTAATGGCAAACAGATCGCATCAGCTCCCATCGCATTGACGCGCCCCGTCGTTCGGCCTGCCGCCTATATGGTCAAGACCGTCGGCGCGACGGGACCGCACTGGCTGGCCGTCGCATTGCCGTGGGACAAGCCGGACCCCGCCCCGGATCTGGAAGCTGCTCCCGGGAAGAGCATCGTCGTCGATGAGCCCTTCCGGCATACGCTGGTCAGCCTGCTGACGCCCGGCGCGACCGTTGTCATCACGCCCGACACGCTTCAGGCCGGTAGCACCGGCGCGCCGATCGTCATTCTGTCGGACGACGAATGACCGTGCCTGCGGCGCTGGCTGCACTCCCGCGCGAAGTGCGCGATCTCGCACTGCGTCTCGGCGCGACCGAGGACCATGGTCCCTCGACCGTCAGTCTTGAGCAGCACGGCACCATGCGCAGCGCGCCCGGGGCAAGGCCAATGGCGTTCAAGGCGCACCAGACCATCGCAATCGAAACGATCGGCTTCGATTGGCGCGCGCGATGCGGTCCCTTTGGTGCGCTGTCGGTCGCCGATACGCTGCGCAAGGACCGTGGCGGCGTTCGGGTGCGCTTGATGGGAATGATCCCGGTCGCGACGTCGATCAACAATCCGGCGGTCATCAAGGGCGAGACGATCCGCTACCTCGCGGAGTTGCCCCTGGCTCCCGATGCCATATTGCGAAACGCCAACCTCACCTGGATCATCATCGACGAGCATAGCTTCGCCGTCTCTGCGCTCGGCAGCGCGGGTGTTTCCAAGGTCATCCTGCGCCTTTCGCCCGACGGGCTGGTTGCGTCGATCGAGGCAAATGATCGTCCGCGGATCGAGGGCGACGTGACCGTCGAACGACCTTGGCACGGACGCTTCAGCGCCTATCGGCGCTTCGGCGGACGCATGGTGCCCACGCTCGGCGAGGTGTCGTGGATTCTTCCATCGGGGCCTTTCAAGACTTGGGAAGGCGAGATCACGGCTTGGGCCTTGAACTAGGCTTGCGCGGACCGCTCATGCGATGGAACCAGCACACAGCCAGATAAGTCTCGCCGATGAGGAAGATCGATCCGAAGATCCGTTTGTTGTAACGCGCCAGCCAGATGGGAAGGTAGATGTCGAAATTGTCGGATCGATCCTTGGTGTAGCGCGCTGCGACCGCCGTGAGCGGGCAACGCATACCGTTCGCGAGCAGCACCGACACCTCGATCAGGACCAACGCGGACAATCCCAAGGCCCGTTCGAAAGCGCCGATCCGGACCATCAATGGGATCGCCAGGATCGCGGACGCGAACAGCGCCCAGGCGATCGTGTGAACCAGCTTGATCCATTGCAGCGCTCGGCTCGCTTCCATCATGAAAGAAGCGGCGCGGGTGCCACGGCGCCCCGGACTGCCTCGAGCACCGAGCGGTCGGCAAGGGGCTTGATCAGAACCGCGTGAAACCCTTGCTCGATGGCTTTGGCCGGAAGGTCCGTTTCCCGCGACGATGTGATCAGAATTGCCGGACCCAACCACCCGCCCGATCGCAGGCAACGCAGAAGCGCGAAGCCGTCGGTCCGCGGCATGTGCAAGTCGGATATCAGACAGGCGCTCGTGCGCGAGCCCGGATCGGCGAGCAACGTTTCGGCGGAGGAATAAGCACGCACGTCATAATCGCTCGCGCGAAGGAGCAGCTGCAAGCGGCGCCTGAGCGCCATGTCGTCGTCGACCAGCGAGATCGAAATGCGTTCATTGGGTTGTGGGGCTGTGTTGGCCGGCATGGCTAATCCTCGTTGATGCACTTGGCAAGGATCGGCCATCGGGCCGCGAATGTCGTTAGGTAGTGTCCCGCATGACGCGGCTCAATTGTCGGGGTCCTGATGTTCAGCAACGCCCCGCTCGGCCGCGAAACCGATCTGCAAGACCTGCGACAGGCTGGTTGCGCCGAGCTTGCGCATGAGATTGGCGCGGTGGATTTCGACCGTGCGCGGCGAAATGCCGAGATTGAAGGCAATAACCTTGTTGGGATGGCCCTCGATCAGCCCTTCGACCACGTCGCGCTCGCGACCGGTCAGCGACGCCAATTGAACGGCGGCCTCGGTCGCACTCAACGCGACGCGATCGGCACCCTGCAGACGCTCGAAGCCCTTCTCCACCGCAGCGAGGAGCGCAGCTTTCTCGAAAGGTTTTTCCAGAAAGTCGACCGCGCCGGCCTTCATGGCGCGTACCGCGAGCGTCACATCGCCGTGACCGGTCAGCATAACGACGGGGAGGGCGATGCCGCGATCGTTCATCGCCTGCTGCACTTCGAGCCCATCCATCCCGGGCATACGGATATCGAGGAGCACGCATCCGCTTGCAGCAGACTTGGCACTGGTTAGAAACGCATCGCCGGACGCGTAAGGCACGACAAGATAACCCGATGTTTTGAGCAGGAATCCGGCGGACCTGCGAATGGCGTCGTCATCATCGACCAGATGGACGGTGCGCTCAGTCATCATCAGCCTCGCCGGGCTCGGCGCGCATCAGCGTGAAATGAAAGGCAGTGCCGCCTTCGGGCCGGGCCTCGGCCCAGATACGTCCGCCATGCGCTTCGACGATCGTCCGTGAGATAGAAAGGCCGAGACCCATACCGTCTTCCTTGCTCGTCTCGAACGCTTCGAACAACCGCGGGAGCATCTCGGCCGCAATGCCTTCGCCCGTGTCGGTCACCGTAATCCGCACGGTCTCGCTTTCATCGGGGGCGCTTGTAATATGGAGCTCGCGCCGCGCAGAGCCGGCCATGGCTTCGATGGCGTTGCGGATCAGGTTGACGAGCACCTGCTGTATCTGGACATTCTCTACGAGCACGGGATCGCAGCCGGGATCGAGCGCGATCGTCGTGTGCACGCCTTTTGCGGCGGCGCCGACCAGTGCCAGCGCGGCGGCTTCTTCGACTACGCGGCGGAGGCTGTCGACCTGCCGCTCGATGTCGCCGCGCGCGACAAAGGCGCGCAAGCGGCGCACGATCTGCCCGGCGCGCAGCGATTGTCCGGCGGCATCGTCGAGTGCCTCGCGCACGAGTTCCAGGGTGTCAACATCGGGATCGGCCAGCATGTCGCGCGTCGCTTCGAGATAATTGGCAATTGCGGTCAGGGGCTGGTTGAGTTCATGCGCAAGGGTCGAGGCCATCGTTCCCATCGCGCTCAGGCGCGAGACATGGATCAGCTCCGACTGAAGCTCCTGCAGGCGGAGCTCGGTGCGGCGGCGGTCGGTCAGATCGCGGACGAATCCCGTGAACAATCGCTGCCCGCCGCTGACCGTCTCGCCGACGGCAAGCTCCATCGGGAATGTCGTGCCATCCCGCTTGAGCCCTGTCACCAGCCTCGCCTGGCCGATAATGCGCCTTTCGCCGGTGGCCAGATAGCGCTGCAAATAGCCGTTATGCTGCCGCCGATCGGGATCGGGCATCAGCATCTCGACATTCTTTCCGGTCACTTCGGTTTCGGCGAAACCGAAAAGACGCTCGGCGGCTGCGCTGAACGAGCAAATTGTGCCGTCTTCGGCGATCACGACCATCGCGTCGGGGACGGTGTCGAGGATCGACTGGAGATGGCTTTCGCGCCGCTCAAGCGCAGCCTCGGCCGCCTTTTGGTCGGTGATATCGCGGACCACCTTGCCGAACCCCCGCAGCTTTCCGCTGTCGTCACGAAGTGCGGTCATGGTAACGCTGGCGAGGAACTCTGAGCCGTCCTTGCGCAGGCGCCAGCTATCCTCCTCGAAGCGGCCGAGCACGCTGGCGCGCTCAAGGTCACTTTGCGGTTTGCCGGCAACAACCTCGTCGGCGGGGTAGAAAATCGCGAAATCGCAGCCGACGACCTCGTCCGCAGTCCAGCCCTTGATTCGCTCGGCGCCGCGGTTCCAGATCGTAACCCGGCCGTGCGGATCGAGCATGTAGATCGCATAGTTGGTGGTGCCGTCGATCAGCAGTGCAAGCTCGTCGCGCATGCCGGCGACGGATCTTTCTCCGGTAGAGGTGCCTAAACCGCCGATGTCATGAAAGCCCAGGAAACTGGCCATTGAGTAAAGCTATACCCGACGTGCCGAGAATGACCAGCGCGAGCAGCGACGCGCCGATCGTCAGGCGCGAATTGTCGTCGAGGATGGGAGCGGGAATGGCGGCGGCGATCGTCTTCATTTCATGATCCTCATATGCGGGGAGAGCCAGCCTAATCGCCGGTCATGGGTTCGTGCGTAATAAGGACATCTACGGATAGGGCGGTTCCGGGCCCCGGTTCATAAGAGCCTCGATGCATCCGGCAATTGGCCGCGCCGCATCGAAAGGAAGATGATGAACACCGAAAGCTGGAGCAGCGATCTCACGACCCGGACCGGGTTCCAATTCCATGTCCGGCCGGTCGAGCCGCAAGATGAGCCGGCATTGGCCGAAATGTTCACGCATGTGACGCGCGACGATCTGCGGTTCCGCTTCCTGACCGGTATCAACATCGTCGGGCACAACCGCCTCGCTGCGCTGATCGAAGTCGACCATCGCCAGAAAGAGAGTTTTCTCGCCTTCGCCGAGGACGGCACGACGGTCATCGCGACCGCGATGCTGGCTTGCGACGCCGCAATGGAAACCGGCGAAGTCGCGATCAGTATCCGGTCTGACTATAAGAGCCGCGGTGTCAGCTGGGAATTGCTCGAGCATGTTGCGCGTTTCGCCGAGGCTTCCGGCGTCAACACGCTCCAGTCGATCGAGAGCCTCGACAATCATGCCGCGATCGAACTGGAACGCCGCATGGGCTTCACCGCCCAGACTTACCCGGGCGATGCCACGCTGGTGCTGGTCGAACGGAAGCTGCCGATACCGGTCGATGCGTGAGCCATAGCCGCCGCGCGACGTCATAACCTCGACCCACGCCCCGAAATTCGTCCCGCCGCTACCAAAGCAGCCCTGAAAGGGCCCCCTTATGACCAATTCGATCCTCACCCCCGACAGGCAAGCTCTCGCCGACGAACGCGAGGCCCGGCCCGACGTCCATCACCAGCCGAACGGGTTTTCGGATCGTTTCGCGCTCTGCTTCACCAAGCTTCTTCGCTTCAGCGCCGACACTTTCTTCGCCAAGCGCTACGGCCACCGCGCGATCGTTCTCGAGACGGTTGCGGCCGTTCCCGGCATGGTCGGTGCAATGATCACGCATCTCAACTGCCTGCGCCGGATGCGCGACGACGATGGCTGGATCCGGACATTGATGGAGGAAGCTGAAAACGAGCGCATGCATCTCATGACCTTCATTGAGATCGCCAAGCCCACCTGGTTCGAGCGGATGGTGATCCTCGGCGTCCAAGGCGTGTTCCTTGTCGGCTTCTCGATCCTCTACCTTCTCTCGCCGCGAACCGCGCACCGCGTCGTCGGCTATTTCGAGGAGGAGGCCGTGACGAGCTACACATTGTACCTCCAGGAAATTGATGAAGGCCGCTCGCCCAATGTGCCCGCTCCTGCGATCGCAAAACATTATTGGAAGATGGCCGATGATGCGAAGCTGCGCGACGTCGTCTTGCTGGTTCGCGCCGATGAAGCGCATCACCGCGACGTCAATCACGGCTTCGCGAGCACGCTCAACGGTGAGCCCGTCGATCAAGCGCTTGCGGCAGCCTATCCCGACCACGCCACCGATATCCGGCTGACCGCCTGATCTTCGACCCTTGGCAGGCGGTGCCCTGCTGCCGGCGGCGCTCTCGGCAATTTCGAGCGATCGGGCCGGCGTCGTGCACGCTGCACGGCGCCGGCTCGCCCTATCGCCAATCAAGGAACATATGATGAGCAACAAACATGACATTTCCGTCCTCAACGCACTGATCACAACGACCTGCGACAGCGTGAAGGGGTTCGAAGACGCCGCTGAGGACGCCGAGAACACGCGTTATTCCGCGATGTTCGCCGCTCTGGCACGTTCGCGAACCGACGTGGCCGCCTTGCTCCAGGCGGAGGTTCGAACGCTCGGTGCGGAGCCTGAGAACAGCGCGAGCTTCCTTGGCACGGCGCACCGCGGCTTTATCGACCTGAAACAGGCGCTTACCGGCAAGAACGACACGGCGATCGTTGCGGAAGTCGCTCGAGGCGAGGATCATATCCACGCCAGGTTCGAAGAGGCTCTGCGCGACAGCGGTCTGCTGTCGGCGACGCTTGCAGCGATCAACCAGGCGTTCAAGGCGGTGAAAGCGGGTCACAACCAGGCCAGCGCGCTCAAGCCCAGCCTCGCCTGACACAAGTGACGACGACGGACGACAGCAACCGCTGCCGCCGCGAAACATCAGATTGGATAATGACATGGCGACCGCAGCCGATTTTAATCACAACAAGCCCGCCCGTCCTCGCCCGCTTGTGTCCGCGGATGACGTGCGAGGCAAGGCGGTCCTCGGCCGTGATGGCGACAAATTAAGGGTTGTCGACAAGCTCATCTTCGATGAGCGCACCGGCCACATCGCCTATGTCGTCCTCTCGACCGGCGGCTTCCTCGGCCTTGGGCAGAGCTATCATCCGATCCCTTGGTCAGTCTTTTTGCATGACGATAAGCACGAAGGCTTTTCCGTCGCGATCGATAAACGCCTGCTCGAAGGCGCACCGAGCTACCGGCCTGACTCGGCGCCGCTCTTCGATGATGCCTATGGCCAGCGCGTGACCGACTATTACCGGCTTTCTGCCACCACCGCTTGAGGCTGACCTGGCTGGGCGACCTAAATTGCAGCTAGCGCCATGACATTCTCGCGGGACGCGGCGTTTGCCGCGTCCCGACTTCAGCAAGTGAGGAAGACGAAGTGACCATGTTCGTAGCGAGACGGCCGAGATGGGAAGGCTTCGCCAATCTGCCCTGGAAGCTCGGCCTGAGTATCGGAGCCGGACTGGTCCTCTCCTTCCTCCAGTTTTCTCCCCGGCCGTTTGTCGCGACGATTGCTGCCATCCTTTGGCTGGTGGCGCTGATGGGCACAGCGGCGATGATCCAGTTCCGGCTAGTCGCCCTTGCGCGGAAGCGAGCCGAGCGGGCCGCGTGGAGAATTGCCGCGGCGCCCTATCTTGTGGGAGCCGCTATCTTGATTGCCGATCCGCTTCTCGGCAACGGTCGGCTGGCCTTGGCGCTTGGGGTTGGTTTCGGACTTGCGGGTTTAGCCCGGCTGTCGGTTGCGTTGGCAAGCGATCGCGCTGGCCGGGGATGGCTCTATGTTTCGGGTTCGACAACGATTGCCGTCGCGCTGGCCATCGCCTTCGGCTGGCCCTTCACCGAAGTGACGCCTTTGATCAAAGTGATGGCGCTAGATCTGCTCGTCCTCGGAGTCACGCTTGTTCTGGCGCACACAGATCCCGACTGAGGCTCGGTGCGAC
>JAURVS010000079.1 GCA_030655355.1 Sphingopyxis sp. | reverse complement strand
TTTTCAAGATCGTCGGCGAATTTGATCAACTCGGCATTGTCGTCGAGCTTGCCGCGATGCTTGAGACCGCCGGTCCACGCAAAGATCGACGCGATCGGGTTGGTCGACGTCGCCTTGCCCTGCTGGTGCATGCGATAGTGGCGGGTGACGGTGCCGTGCGCGGCTTCCGATTCCACGGTCTGGCCGTCGGGTGTCATCAGCACGCTGGTCATCAGGCCGAGCGAGCCGAAGCCCTGCGCGACGGTGTCCGACTGGACGTCGCCGTCATAATTCTTGCAGGCCCAGACGAACTTGCCGCTCCACTTGAGCGCCGAAGCGACCATGTCGTCGATCAGGCGGTGCTCATAAGTGATCCCGGCTTCGTCGAACTTCGCTTTGAATTCGGCGTTGAACACTTCCTCGAACAGATCCTTGAAACGGCCGTCATAGGCTTTCAGGATCGTGTTCTTCGTCGACAGATACACCGGCCACTGGCGCGCAAGGCCATAGTTCAGGCTGGCGCGTGCGAAGTCGCGGATCGAATCGTCGAGGTTGTACATCGCCATCGCGACGCCCGACGAGGGGAACTGGAACACTTCTTCGTCGATCAGCGTGCCATCTTCGCCTTCGAACACCAGGCGAAGCTTGCCAGGGCCGGGGACGCGGAAGTCGGTCGCGCGATACTGGTCGCCGAATGCGTGACGGCCGACGACGATCGGGTCGGTCCAGCCGGGAACGAGGCGGGGAACATTCTTCATCACGATCGGTTCGCGGAAAACGACGCCGCCGAGAATATTGCGGATCGTGCCGTTCGGCGACTTCCACATCTTCTTGAGGCCGAATTCGACGACGCGCTCTTCGTCAGGGGTGATCGTCGCGCATTTTACGCCGACGCCATGTTTCTTGATCGCATTGGCGGCGTCGACCGTGATCTTGTCGTCAGTCTGGTCGCGCATCTCGATGCTGAGATCATAATATTGAAGATCGATGTCGAGATAGGGGAGGATCAGTCGCTCGCGGATCCACTGCCAGATGATCCGGGTCATTTCATCGCCGTCGAGTTCGACGACCGGGTTGGCTACCTTGATCTTGCCCATGCTTTCAGCCTTTTTCCTTGGGGAGTCGGAGTTGCGAGGGCCTTAGGCAAAGCCGAGCGAATGTTCAACTACCGGTGGAACCGCCGGCGCGCTTATCGATTGTCAGTGCACAAGCTGCACCCTAGAAGAACGCCCATGTCCAATATCATATCCTCGAACCGCCCCGGTGGCGGTATCAAATGGCACTGGCCGTCGATCCATCCCGAAGGCCGTAAATTCCTTCTGATCGCCGGTATTGTGACTCTCTGTTTCTGGCTGCTCGGCTGGGAAATCGTCGGTTGGCTGATGCTCGGCGTGACCCTGTGGGTCGGCGCCTTCTTCCGCGACCCGGTGCGCGTGACGCCTGCGGGGAGTGATGTCATCATCGCGCCCGCCGATGGCCTCGTCACTCAGATCGCCGAAGTGCCGCCGCCGCCCGAGATTTCGGGCCCCGATGGGTTAGGCGCAGCGCCGATGCTGCGCGTATCGATTTTCATGAGCGTCTTCGACGTCCATATCAACCGGACCCCCGTCGCCGGAACGCTTCGCAAGCTCGTCTATATCCCGGGCAAATTCCTCAACGCCGACCTCGACAAAGCGAGCGAAGAGAATGAGCGCCAGCATTTTGTCGTCGAGCGCACCGACGGTGTTCGCATCGGTTTCACTCAGATTGCGGGCCTGGTGGCGCGGCGTATCATGCCGTTCGTCACAATGGGCAATGAACTCACCACCGGCCAGCGCGTCGGCCTGATCCGTTTCGGCAGCCGCGTCGACGTCTATCTCCCCGCGGGCACGACGCCGCAGGTTCTGCTCGGCCAGCGCACGCTGGCTGGCGAGACGGTCGTCGCACGGATCGGTGTCGCCGAGACGATCGACGGCATTGGGCAATAGAGTGACCGACGACGATCAGGTCATCGCTGATGCCGAGCGCCGCCGCATCGGGGGCATCCCGCTCCGCGCTTTTGCTCCCAATGCGATCACCATCCTCGCGCTATGCTCCGGCCTGACCGGGGTTCGTTTTGCGATTGGGGGCGAATGGGCGGCGGCAGTCACGATGATCATCGTCGCCGGGGTGCTCGACGGCATGGACGGGCGCATCGCGCGCTTGCTCCGTGCGCAAAGCAAATTCGGCGCCGAGCTTGATTCGCTGTCCGATGTGATCGCGTTCGGCGTTGCGCCCGCGATGATCCTGTTTCTCTGGTCGCTTGCCGATGCACCGAAATTCGGCTGGACCGCGGCGCTCGCGCTTGCCGTCTGCTGCGCGCTTCGCCTTGCACGCTTCAATTCGCGCATGGATGCCGATTTTCAACCGCACAAGGCGGCGGGCTTCATGACGGGCATTCCCGCGCCGGCCGGGGCGGGGCTATCCTTCGTCCCTGTCTATCTCTGGCTGACGACGGGCAATGACCTGTTCCGCGAATGGTACATTGTCATGCCGTGGGCGCTCGGCGTTGCGATGCTGATGATCTCTGCGATCCCAACCTATAGCTGGTCGTCGATTCGCTTGCGCCGTTCGTGGCGTTTGTTCGCATTGGCCGGCGTTGGCCTGCTCGGCGCGGCACTTGTTACCGCGCCTTGGCTCACGCTGCTTGCCGTGTGCATCTTATATATGATCGCACTGCCTTTCGGCCTCGCAAGCTATGCGAAGGTCAGGCGGCGCGGCTGAGCGCCGGCTGCATGCGGATTGCGGCGCGCACAGCGCGCGGCGCTTCACGGCGAGCAGGCGCGCGGCGCAGCGTCGCTTTCTGCGGAGCCGGGCCTGCCTGCGCTGCGGCATCAACCGGAAAAGCGCCTTCGCCGAGGAGCGCCGAGAGAATCGCATTCTCATTCGATTTCAGCATGGCCAAAATCACCGTCACGCCGATTCCGGCGGCGAGGGTGAAAAGGAGAGCGGCTGCGACCTGAACCATCATCTTGTCCTTTCGGCTTTCGTGTGCGAAACCTTTTGTTAACCAGCGACGGTTTCGTTGACCATTTTGTTTCATGTTCTTGTTTTGTTCTCAAGACATTTGCGACGAACCGAGTCACTTTTTCGCCAGATTGCGTCTGTCCGCTGCTTTTCTCCCGGTTCAAACCTGACGTGCAGCTCTTGCTTTTGCGGGCCAAGGCGGCTAACGGCCCGGCCATTCCACATGGAAGGCGCACATAAACCGGTGCCGGATCGTCCGCTTGCGGACCTTCGGTTCTTGCTTTCCAGAGGACCAACCGGAAGGAGAAAGACTATGGCGGCCCCTGTCGTCACGATGCAGAATCTTATCGAGGCT
>JAURVS010000043.1 GCA_030655355.1 Sphingopyxis sp. | reverse complement strand
CGGCATGATGGCGATCCACCCGTCACAGGTCGAACCGATCAATTCCGCCTTCACGCCCACCGCCGACGAAACCGCACGCGCGCAAGCGATCGTCGATGCCTTTGCCGCCAATCCGGGCGTCGGGGTGCTGCAAATCGACGGCAAGATGGTCGACGCCCCGCATCTGAAACAGGCGAAGCATATCCTAGCGCTGTCGGACTAATCAGCTACCGCAGGCAGGCCCGCGCAGCCAACGCTGCGTTTCATGGCTGCGAAAGCGAACCATGCCCTGGCTCGACTGCATGGTGACGACATTGTCGAACTCCATGCTCGTGCGCGTATAAGTGCCGCGCATCGTGATCTGTAGATTGCCTTTCGGATCGTCGCCTGCTGGCTTGCAGCTGAGGTATCCGCTGATCCGGCCGCCATTCATCTTGAAGGCGCCAAGCGTGCATTTTGCCTCATGATCGGGGTCGAATAGCAGAACGTCGGGTTTCGCGGCGATCTTGGCGGGAATGCAGTCTTCGGGGTCGGGATCGGTCTCAAGCACTTCCTTGAACTGCGCGACAAATTCGGGCGGCATTTCGGGAAAGAGGATTTCGACGACTTCGCGCTTGGTGGTCCAGATACCAGGTTCGATCGGATTGTCGGCGACCAATGCACGGGGATCTCCGGCTGCGGCGCCACGATTCTGCCACCACAGGCCCCCGCCGATCAGGCCGACGAGCGCGACGCCCGCCGCGATGCTGATCCAGAGGCGACGGCGGCGCGGCAAGGAAGCGGTGCGTGTCACTGGAACGGCCGCACTTGCGATGGCATTGGCCCCTGCGCCCGATGTCATCGCGCTGACAATACGGTCAACGGCCTGCTCCTCACCCCCGAACCAGTCGATCCACTGATAATCGGTGAGCCAATAAGCCAGCCCTTGTGCGCGCACATCTTCCAGTCGCACCGGCAGGATGATCTTCTTGCTATCCTCGCCCAGCATCAGTTCGCGCTTTACATGGCGCGACTGGTCCGATTGCGGACAGAATAGCAGCACGATCGCGTCCGAACGGTCGATCTGATCGACGATCGACTGATCGAACGCCGTGCCCGCAGCGATGTCATCGGGGGCAAGCCAGCCGTCGATGCCGCGCGCCGCCAGCAACCGCTTCAGTCGCCGCGCCGTTTCGACTTGCGAACTATGATGGCTGATGAAAGCGGAAAGCCGCTTCGTCGCGGCGGGCGTGGGTGCAGCATCCGACATTGCGGCCATCATATGAGCCTGAACCGCGACCGCAAGTGACTAAGCGCACAAGGCAATTACGATGATTTGCGCCCGAATGGCCGGTGCCGCCTCATCCAGTTCCGACCGCGATGCCAGCTCTTTTTCAGGCCTCGTTCGGTGAAACCTTCGAACATCGCATCGGGACTGGTCGGATCGAGCAATTCATTGTCGGCAATAAACTCGTCCATCGGTCCCGGCGGGACGAGGTCGAGCAATTCGAGCGAGCGTCCCTTGCCACGCAACGCCTCGATCGTTTCGATCAGCGAGCCGGTCCGCTTGAAGGTCGCCGCGACTTCATCCTCCGACACATCCAGATGCTCCGCGATCAGTGAGGTACGCAGCCGCGCGATCACGGGCTCGACACCCTTGTTCGCCGCGAGCGCGGTGTCGATCGTCACGTCGCATTCGCTGTCGAGCCCCATCGAGCGGTTGTTCATATTCGCCGACCCGACGCGAATGACGCGATCATCGACAATCACGGTCTTCGCGTGGACATAGATGGGCTCGCCGCGCTTGGTCCGCGGGAAGTAGACTTTCAGCCTTTCGCCATGCTTCGACTTCGCGATCGCGCGCACCAGTTGCACCCGCGCGGCGTCCATCGCCATCTGCTCGAGCCAGCCGTCGGCGGTCTTGGGCATAACCATCACGAACTCGGGCGGATCATCTTCATTCAGCCGCTCGGCAATTGCCGCCGCGATCTTGCCACAAGTAAAATATTGATTTTCGAAATAGATGAAGCGGTCGGCGGCCGCGATCATATCGAGATAGAGCTGCTCGATCTCGCGAATTTCCTCTGAGCCGTCATATTCAGCGCGGGTGCGCGAGATCGCGACATCAACTCCTTCGAAATCGGGTTCCAGATCGTCGGGCCAATTCTCGCCTTCGCCGTCCAAATCGCGGAGCGGCTTTTTCGTCGCTCGCTTCCAGCGTTCATTGCCCAGATCGGCGAGCGCTTTGCCGACCGGCCCGGCAAGGAACATCGTCGAATCATGCCAAGGCATATAAGAATTTCCGTCGGGCGCGGTGCGGCGCGTGTCGCCGTCCTTGTGATCGCGCGTATCCCAGCGGCGTGACCCGACGTCGATCCCCCCGCAGATCGCGAGATGATCGTCGAACACCGCCACCTTTTGATGATGACTGCACCCGATCGGATGCGCGCTGTCGAGGCGAAAGCTGATCGAGCGCGTCATCTTCCAGCGCGCGACCATCGACAGGATGCGCGGCATCGCAAATTGCTTCAACCCGCCGAAATTCCAGCGTAATATGTCGATGTCGCGGTCAGGCTGTTCTTTCGCAAGGCGAAGCAGATAATCGCCGAGCGGTTCGCCCTGCCCATTTTTGTCCGGTTTCAACGCGATGCGCGGATCAAAGTCCCAGCCGATCAGAAGAATGCGCTGTTTGGCATCGGCCATCAGCTGTTCGAGCAGCGCATAATAATCGGCAGCATCGACGATCATCCGCGCTTTATCGGCACGCTCGATCCGCCAGCAATTGCGGCCTTCGACGACGATCGGTTTCAGCTCACGCTTGCTCATCGCCGCCGACACGCATGACGGCGGCGATGGTTGCAAAGGCGCATATCAGGCGGGCACAAACTGGTCGGGCGTCAATGCCATCATCGCTTCGCTGCCCGCTTCGATCTTGCGGCGCAGCGACCCCGCGTCGGGCAGGAAGCGTTCGCCAAAGTAACGTGCAGTGACCAGTTTGGCTTCGAGGAACGCCTTGTTTCCGCGGCCTTCAGCCAATGCCTTTTGCGCCGCTTCGGCCATCCTCAGCCACATCGAACCCAAAGCAACGATGCCCAATATGTGCATGTAATGATGCGCACCGGCACCGATATTATTCGGGTTCGCCATGCCATTTTGCATGAACCACATCGTCGCGGCCTTGAGCTCGCCATTGGCCTTTTCGAGACGCCCGGCGAAGTCGGCAAGCGCCTCATTGCCCTTCGCGCCGCCGGCTTCCTCGTCAACGATCGCGAAGAACGCCTGGATCGCACGGCCTCCATTCTGCGCGAGCTTGCGCCCGACAAGGTCCATCGCCTGCACGCCGTTCGCGCCTTCATAGATCATGGTGATGCGGGCATCGCGGACATATTGCGACATACCCTGTTCTTCGATGTACCCATGGCCGCCGAATACTTGCTGCGCGTTGGTCGCGACGTCATAACCCTTGTCGGTGCCATAGCCCTTGATCACCGGGGTGAGCAGGCTGACAAGGTCGTCGGCAAGCTGGCGCTCTTCCTCGGTCTCTGCGGCATGCGCGAGATCGACCTGCAGCGCACCCCATGAGCAAAGCGCGCGCAGCCCCTCAACGGTTGCCTTGCCATCCATCAGCATCCGGCGGACGTCGGGATGGACGAACAGCGGATCGGCCTTTTCCTGTGGGTCAGCGGGGCCAGTCAGCGCGCGGCCCTGCCGACGGTCCTGCGCATATTGGACCGCATTCTGGAGCGCGATATCGCCCTGCGCCAAACCCTGAATGCCGACGCCAAGGCGCGCGGCATTCATCATCACGAACATCGCGGCGAGGCCCTTATTCTCTTCGCCGACCATCCAGCCTTTCGCGCCGTCATAATTCATGACGCAAGTCGAATTGGCGTGGATGCCCATCTTGTGCTCGATCGACCCGCATTGCAGCGTGTTGCGCGCGCCGAGCGACCCATCTTCGTTCACCAGGAACTTCGGCACGATGAACAGCGAGATGCCCTTGACGCTGTCGGGTGCATCCGGGGTCTTTGCGAGGACGAGGTGGATGATATTTTCGGTAAGGTCATGCTCGCCCGACGAGATGAAAATCTTGGTGCCCGTGACATCATAGCTGCCATCGCCGTTCGGCACCGCGCGCGTGCGGATCAGACCGAGGTCGGTTCCGCAGTGCGGTTCGGTCAGATTCATTGTTCCGCCCCATTCGCCCGAGACCATCTTGGGGACATAGGTGGCCTTCTGCGCATCCGAACCTTTGACGAGAATCGCTGCGGTCGCGCCCTGCGTCAGCCCTGGATACATGGCGAAAGCCTGATTAGCGGCGTTGCGATATTCCTCGACAGGAAAACCGATCACGTGCGGCAGGCCTTGGCCACCAAACTCCTCCGGCGCCGTCAGCAGGCCCCAGCCCGCTTCGCTATACGCCTTATACGCTTCCTTGAATCCTTTTGGCGTCGTCACCGATCCGTCATCGTGGCGCGTGCAGCCTTCAAGGTCGCCCGACTGGTTGATCGGAAACAGCACTTCCTGGCAGAATTTGCCGGCTTCGGTGAGGACCGCCTCGATCATGTCGGGGGTCGCATTGGCGAAGCCAGGCAGGTTCGCATAACGCTCGATGCCAAGGACGTCGTTGAGCAGAAACAGCGTATCTTGCACAGGTGCGCGATAGACGGGCATGGGGAATCCTTCTGAAAAGCAGGTAACAATGTCGAACTTGCCTGGGGAGAGGCTCAGTCGGCTCTATTATTGGCCGGCGTCGACTTTCTTCACCATATCGATGAACCGCGACAGTTCTTCGACGGCGCTGTCGATGTCGTCACGCTGGCGTTGCAACAGCCCGATGCGCTGTTCGCATTTCTCGATCGTCACCTGTCGCTGCGTTTTGCGGCCGTCGCCCACATCGTACAGATCGATCATCTCGCGAATGTCGGCGAGACTGAACCCCGTGCGCTTGGCGCGCAGGATCCACGCGAGCCGCGCACGGTCGCGTTTCGAATAGATGCGCGACAATCCTTTGCGCGACGGGCTGATCAGCCCTTCATCTTCATAAAAACGCAGCGCACGGGCAGTTACGCCGAACTCGGTCGACAAGTCGGTTATGCTGAATTGTTCGCGCCCCAGATGATCGGGCGTATCGATATGGGCGTGGCCATATTGTTCGGTCATGTCGATGAAACTAGTTTCCGTTGACGTGAACGTCAAGCCCGGCAAATCGGGACATTTCAGGGCCGCTCAGCCGCCGCAAGGACGTTGCATGTTGCCCTGACGGTCGGACATTCGCAAGCCCCCCGCATCGGCCGCCGACCAGCTCGCGCGCGGCAGCCGCAAACCAGACAGCGACGCTCTTTGCGGGCATAATCGATCGCATTGCGATGGCAGGCTTCCGGGGAGTCGCAGCTCATCCTCTTCCTCGTGCACGATCGCTTCGCAGCCCTCGGCTCCGGCAAAGCGCATCCGCCAGCTCTCGCCTTCGCGAACGATCGTCCCCGTTGCTGTGCATGAGAGGCTGGGACCATAGGCGGCGGTCACGGCGAAACGCCATTTCCCTTCACCATCGGGAACTACGCACATCGCGTCACGCCCCAGATCATGTGTACGCTCGAAAACGCCCACCGGTGATGCCGTGTCGGCGCGGACGACCCCGCGCTCGCGTGCGGTGACTTCGAGCGGATTATTCGCCTCGCCTCCCGAGCCGCCATCGTCCGCAGCAGGCCGCCCGCACCCGGCGAGCAACGCCATTGCGACGACGAGTGAAAGCCTAAGCCTGCGCATCGTCCGCCAGGAACGTCAGGCTGCCATCGGCCTCGACACGGCGGTAAAAGCATGACCGGCGCCCGGTGTGACAAGCGGGTCCCGCAGGCTTGACGCGGAGCAGGAGCGCATCCTGATCGCAATCGACGCGCATGTCGACCAAGGTCAGACCATTGCCCGACGTCTCGCCCTTCCGCCACAAGGTGCCGCGTGAGCGCGACCAGAAATGCGCCTGCCCCGTCGCCCGGGTCTGCTCGATCGCCTCGGCATTCATATGCGCCACCATCAACAGCACATGGCTGTCGGCATCGGTGACGATAGCGGTCACCAGCCCTGCGGCGTCAAAACGCGGCAGAAATCGGTCAGTCGTGTCGCGCTGATCATCCATAAACCGCGCTTTAGAGCAGGATCAAAGCCGCTGTCACGCGGTCCTTTGCGGCCGTCGTGACAATTGCGTGAATTGGGGGGGCGACATTTGCAATCACCGTCCCTATATGCGCCCCAGTCACTGCCCTCGCTGCTGGACCGTCATGCTCACCACCAATCCTTTCGACGACGACAAACTCCGTGAGGAGTGCGGCGTCTTTGGTATTCACGGCGC
>JAURVS010000023.1 GCA_030655355.1 Sphingopyxis sp. | reverse complement strand
GCGCCGCCGCCCGCGGTCCCCGCCCCGCCCCCCGCAGAGGTGCGCAAAAAGCCCAGTCGCTGGGGCGGCTGCCTGCCGTGGGCGATCATGCTCGCAGTGCTGCTCGCGGTTTTCGCGATCTGGAAATTTCCATCGTTCAAGGCGCAAGCCGAACTCGGATCGGCCTATGCCGCGCGCGTCGGCTGTTCGTGCCGCTATGTCGAGGGCCGAAGCCTCGAAAGCTGCCAGAGCGATTTCGAGCCGGGAATGGAAGTCGTGTCGCTGAGCGAGGACCCCGCGACCAAGACGGTCACCGGCAGCGTGCCGTTGCTCGCGTCACGCAGCGCACGTTTTGCCGGTGCGAGCGGCTGTTTGCTGCGCCCAGAAAATTAGCGCAGGAAACGCCGGATGGCGAGCGCGATCGCGGCTGGCATACCGAAAACCACCAGCGCGATGCCCGCCTCTTCAACCCAGCCATAACCTGCGTGCAGGACGCCGACGAGCAGATTGCCGATCGTGACGATCAGCCACAGGACGAGGAATAGCCGCGTCGCGCGTGCCGCATCCTTGATAGCGAGACGCAACAGGATCAGCAGGCCGAGCCCGGCAAGCAACATGATGACGGTGTGGGACATCGCTTACTCCTTTGCGTCCGCAGGTAGCACCGCCGATTGGTGGCGGCGGCGCCACTCGCCCGGCGACATGCCGAACTTGCGGCGGAATATCGCACAAAGATGCGCGTGGCTCGAAAAACCTGTCGCAAAGGCGATCTCGGCGATCGACAGCGGTCGGTTCATCAGAAACCAGCAGGCGTGGCGCAGTCGCTGGCGCAGCACATATTGCGCGGGGGTCCGTCCGGTCGCGCGGGCGAAATGCACGATGAGGCTGTTCACCGACATGCCGACCTCGGCCGCCATATCCTCTACCGTCAGTGACACTTCGAGCTGCGTCTGGATGAAGGCCATCAGATCGCTCATGCGCCGAGCGATCGCGGGCGTTTCCGGTCGCCCGACCATTCCCTCAAGCGTCTTCCCGAGGATCGTGACCAGCGGGTCCGCGGCCGACGCATCGCCGACCAGCAGTGCACGGACCAGCGCGGCGAGCGCCAGATCATGATGCGCGGCCAGCGCGCGCGTGTCAGGGACAATTGTCAAACTTGAAGCCGGGATTTCGACCGTGATGGTGCGAACTGCGCCGCCCTTTGCCTTGCCGCGATACCGATGGCCTGCGGGCACCAGCCACATTTCGCCGGGAAGCGGATCGCCGAGCGACGTCCTTTGATCATCAAGCCATGTTTCAAGCCAGTGATAGCTGCCCGCCTCGTACAGCGTCAGCACATGGACATCGCGCTCGATTGTCCAATCCGATGGGCCATCGATCCGGTCAACGATCGAGGCGACCCTGAGTCCTCCCACATCCATTGCTTGAATATGACAAGAATGGGAAAATGTGAAAGCCTGCTATGTTACCCAATTCTATGGTTAACTCGCACCACCCAATTCTTCAGTCGATAGTAAAGGCTGGATTAACTAGGCTGTGGCTTGAACTAATTCGCGTGCCCTTACACGCAAAAGAGACCCCCCCAGGCGGGCGGCACAATAGCCGCCCGCCACCTTTTTTAACGGGGCAAGTAAAAGCGTCCGATCAATCTTCCGCGAAGAACTCATCCATCGCCAGATTGACCGCGTCGGGCGCATCCCACGGGACGAAATGGCCGCAATCGGGGACCTGAACGATCGTCACATCGGGCACGAGTTCCTCGATGCCATCAAGATTACACGGCGGCAGCGCCACATCGTCGAGCGCCCAGATGACCAACGTCGGAATGTTGAGCTTCGGGAACAGAACTGCCGGAGGCTCGGCATAGGGTTCGTCGATGGCGGGCACGGTGGCGGGTGAACCGCGATACCAGTTGATCATCGCGCGGCAGGTGTCGCGGTCTTCCCAATCCTTGAGCAGCCGGGCGATTTCGTCGGGCGGCTGGAGCCCACCGCTTGGCACCTGCCCGCCAAAGGCATGAGCCAGGATGCCTGCAATGCCATGTTCCTCGATGATGAGGTCGCTCGCGGGATCGCGGAAGGTACGAATATATTGGCTTGCGGCGCGCTGTTCCTTGTTCGTCGCAAGAAGGCGCTGGAAGATCCCCGGATGCGGTGCATTGGCGATTACCGCGCGCGTCACGCGGCCCGACCAATCAGGATGGAGCCCGCCCGGCTGGCCACCTAGCGCAACCCCCCACGCGATCGCGCCGCCCCAATCATGGCCGACGACGGTGAACTCCCCAACCCCCAGCGCATCGGCGAGCGCAAAAATATCGGCGATCAGCTTGTCAGGCGTATAGGATTCGACGTCCTGCGGTTTCGACGATCCGCGATAGCCGCGCTGGTCGGGCGCGATACAGCGAAACCGATCGGAAAAATGCGGCAGCTGAAAGCGCCATGTCCGATGCGATTCAGGAAAGCCGTGCAGAAACATCAACACCGGCGCGTCGCGCGGGCCGATGTCGACGACGTCAAGCTCGACGCCCGTCGAAAGCTTCACGCGCTTTTGTTCGAAATCACCCGTCATCGACACCGCTCCTTTGGTTTCTTTTCAAAACCAATCTGGCGAGGATTGGTGATCGTGGCAAGCTGGCAAGCGTTCGGATTCCCCCTGTGACGAGGTCATGGGGAAGGGTCAGCGCGTGGCGCTGACGGAGGGGCTATGATGCACCGTCGCTGCTCCTCGACCACGCCCTGCGGGCGCGGTCCCCGTGCCCATCGCTTCGCGACAGAGAGGAAGAGGTTCATTCGGGCGGCGTCAAATTCTCTTCGTCCTGTGGCAGCGTCTTGAAGATCGGCCATTCGCGCATGTCGCCATCGTCGCGGCAACGGCGTGAGGACAATATCTTCCCGCCGCGCAGCACGATCAGCCCGCCGTAAAAGAATTCGCCGGTGCTGCTTTCTTCGGTCATGCCCAAGCTCGGCGCCGACCAGTGGGAGTAGACGACATAATTATATTCGCCGCTGACGAAGCGAAGCGTCTGGTCCTCGGCGCGCGAATAGAGCGTGCGGTGATAAAAGACGCGGTTGCTCGGGGCATCGGCGACGATACGCAGTTCGGCCTTGGCCTTGGTGCCATAACGATAGACAAGCGCGTCGCCCTGCTGCGTCACAGTCAGTTGCTTGGCGCCGAAGCTGCACGCAAAAACTGGTTCGGGCGTGGCCGCGAGCGCCAGCGCGAGAAGGAGGCTCACGGATAGCTTACCGTCTTCGGCACTTCGGGAATCGGAATAAATTCTTCGCTATCGCCGGGAACGAGCGGGAATTTTCGCTCCTTCCAGTCGTGCTTCGCCTGATTGATGCGCTCGCGCGACGAACTGACGAAATTCCACCAGACGTGGCGCGGCGTGGTGAAAGCCTCACCGCCGAGCAACATCACGCGCGCGTCGGTTGTCGCGCGCAGCGTCATCGCCTGTCCCGGCTTCAATATATAGAGGCTGTAACGATCGAGCGCCTCGCCATCGAGGCTCGCGTCGCCCAGCGCGACAAGCACTGCGCGCTCGTCCGCCTCAGCCTCGATCGGGATCGACGCACCGGCATTCATCAATATATCGGCATAGATGGTCGCGGCATGCTGCGTGATCGGCGACGTCGCGCCCCACAGGCTGCCCATGATAATGCGCGCCGAGACACCGCCATCCTCGATCAGCGGCAGATCATCCTTGGCGACATGCTCGAACGCGGCGTCAATCTCTTCCTTGCCGTCGGGCAGCGCAAGCCATGTCTGCATACCCGAAATGCCTGATCCGGTGGCACGCTCGGCGGCGGGGGTTCGCTCCGAATGGACGATGCCGCTGCCAGCGGTCATCAGGTTGCAGGCACCGGGGCGGATCGTCGCAAGAGTGCCAAGGCTGTCGCGATGATCGATCGCGCCGTCGAACAGGTAGGTGACGGTCGCGAGGTTGATATGTGGGTGCGGGCGCACGTCCATGCCGTGCCCGATGTCGAAATGCGCCGGACCGAACTGATCGACGAAAATGAAGGGACCGACCATCGTCCGCGACTTGTTCGGCAAGGTGCGGCGCACTTCGAAGGCGCCGAGATCGTGGGTCGACGGCGTGATGATGTCCATATTCAGTCCAGTCTTTCCAACGCTTTTCGCGTCTTTTCAGTTTCGACATTGCCAGTGTTGAGCGTCGAATTCGGTTCGAGCAGCAGCACCTGGCATTCGCCGTCCAAAGCTTCGGGGCAATGTTCGGTGCCGTGCGGGACAATGATGAATTCGCCGGGCTCGACGATCACATCGCCTGTGCGCAATCCCATCTTCATCCGCCCCGCGACGACGAGGAACAGTTCATCCTCGGCCTCATGATGATGCCAGTCGAACTGGCCAGCGAACTTGACCAGCTTGACCTGAAAATTGTTGATGTCGCCCGCGACGCGCGGATTCCAGTGATCGTGGAAGGTTGCGAAGGCCTCGGCAAGATTGACCTTGTCGACCATGGTCATTCCCCCGGCGCGGTCGCCTTGATTGCGAGCGCGTGAACACGCTGGCCGGGCAGGTCGCCTAGCGCCTTGTTCACGGCCCGCTGGCGCGCAACGCGGTTCTGTCCGGCAAAGCCCGCCCATTCGATGGCCAAGCTGAAATGCGACTCGCCGCTGCCGTCATCGCCGGAATGGCCATGATGCTGCGCGCTGTCGTTGCTGACGGTGAAAATGGCGTCGGGAAAGGCTGCGGCGAGCAGGCTTTCCATCTCTTGCTGTGCGGGACCTTTGCTGCTCATGGGGTTGACCATAAGCGCTTCGTCGCCAAATTATAAGACCTGCTCTCCCCTTTTGACCCAGCATCCCGAGACTAAGTTTTGCCGTCATCTCCACGCCCCAATCGTTTCCATGGCCGCGTCCCGCGCGAAGAACCCTGCGCCGCGCCCGGCTGCCGCGAACCCGGCGAGTTTCGCGCGCCACTGGCGTGGACGCGCTCGCCCGACGGCCCCCCGCAATATCGCTGGCTGTGCCTCGATCATGTCCGCGAGTTCAACGCGGGCTATAATTTTTTCGAGGGCATGAACACCGATCAGATCATGGCCGCGCAGTCGCCGACGGCGGGCTGGGAAACCGAAAGCCGCACCTTCCGCGCCGCCGGAAGCGCCGACCTGCCGCCGCGCTGGGCCGATTTCAGGGACCCGATCGACGCCTTGGGCGCACGGTTTCGCCAACGGATGGACGAGGCGCGGCGCGAGGCCGCCAATCCCGGCCTCTCGCGCGAAGAACATGCTGCGATGCAATTGCTCGCGCTGCCCGCCGATGCCGACCGCGCGGCGCTGCGGCGGCGGTACAGCGAACTTGTCCGCAAATATCATCCCGACCGTAATGGTGGTGATCGCAGTTTCGAAGCGCGTCTGGGTGAGGTAGTCCAGGCGTATCAGTTGCTGAGGAAGACAAAGGCTTTCGCATGAGAGGCACGATGACCGACCTGAACGAGGCACGGATCGAAGTGGTGCGCCGACATATGGCGCTCGAGATCACGCATGATTGGGACGGTGTTCTCGCGACCTTCGATCACCCACGCTACGAGTTGATGGGCCCTGGAACGATTTTCGACGGCGAAGCCGCGGTGCGATCCTATTTCGCCGCGTCGCGCGAACCCTTTCCCGATCAGGCGAACGAAGTCATTGCGATTGCCGCCGACGCCGCGACGAACACGGTGCTCGTCGAATTCTGGCTTACTGGCACGCACCTCGGGCCGCTTAAGCTGGGGATCCGCACGATTGAGCCGACCGGAAAGGCCTTTCGTATTCGCATCGCCGCGAGCTTCGAATTTGCCGCTGGCAGCGACAAGATCGTCTGCGAACGCCCCTATTATGATCAGTCGGCAGTGATGAAGGCGCTCGGCCTTCTCTGAAAAGGCGTTGCAAGGCGAAACCCATGACGATACCGCGACGGCGAAGCGCCGGGCGACCGGCGACTCTCCCCTTATCGCTTCGCTGGACCTTGTGACATGACCGATATCCCGAACAGCCTTCCCGATCACCATGGCTCCACGCTGCTTGCGGCCCCCGATATCGAGGTCGACGCACGCGAGCTGTTCGGTGTCGATATCGACATGAAGGTGCCAGCGTTCAGCGAGGCCGACGAACGCGTTCCTGACCTCGACCCTGCCTATGTCTTTGACGGCGACACGACGCTCGCGATCCTTGCGGGCTTCAAATATAACCGCCGCGTGATGGTGCAAGGCTATCATGGCACCGGCAAGTCGACCCACATCGAACAGGTTGCCGCGCGCCTCAAATGGCCGTGCATCCGCGTCAATCTAGACGCGCATATCAGCCGTATCGACTTGGTCGGCCGCGACGCAATCGTGCTGCGCGATGGCCAGCAAGTCACCGAATTCCGCGAAGGCCTGCTCCCATGGGCGCTGCAGACGCCGACCGCGCTGGTGTTCGACGAATATGACGCCGGTCGCCCTGACGTGATGTTCGTGATCCAGCGCGTGCTGGAAACCGAAGGCAAGCTGACCTTGCTCGACCAAAATCGCGTGATCCGCCCGAACCCGCATTTCCGCCTGTTCTCGACCGCGAACACAGTGGGGCTCGGCGACACGAGCGGGCTCTATCATGGCACGCAGCAGATCAACCAGGGCCAGATGGACCGCTGGAACATCGTCGTCACGCTCAATTATCTGCCCGCCGCGACCGAAAGCGCGATCATCCTCGCCAAGGTCCCGAACACTGATGAGACAACCGTCGCCAATATGGTGAAGGTCGCCGATTTGACGCGTCAGGGCTTCATCAACGGCGATATCTCGACCGTGATGTCGCCGCGTACCGTGATCAGCTGGGCCCAGAATACCGCGATCTTCAACAATATCGGCTTCGCCTTCCGCCTGACCTTCCTCAACAAATGCGATGAGGCCGAGCGGATGATTGTTGCCGAATATTATCAGCGCGTGTTTGGCGAAGACTTGCCCGAGAGCGTCGTCGCCAAATAGGCGCTCAAAGCAACGGCGTACTCGCAGGAAATATTTCCTGATTCCAAAGCCCTTTATCCTCTGTCAGCCTCAGAGAATGCGTCAGGCTTTTCAAAGGTGAAACCGCCGTGCGAATGACCCGCCTGCTTGCCGCACTTGCCATCGTCCCGCTCTCGGGCTGCAGCATCGCGGCCGTCGATTATGGCAAGATCCGTCATGCGGACTATGTCGCGGACCCGCGTTGCGAGGCGCAGCCCGGTGCAGTCGTCGATGGCGAGGCGCTCCCCTATTTCTTTGCTACGAGCCGCTTGCCCGATTGCCGGACGAGCGACATCGAACTGCTCCGTCACCGCGGCGACCATATGCGGTACGGACGCTTCAACGCGCCGCGCGAAGTCGTGGTCGACAAGAAGAAGAAACAGATCGCGCCGATCGCGTTTCAGACATCGGCCGACTGGTGGCGCGCGTTGCAGGCGGAGACCGACCGCAAGCAGGGCCGCGTGCTGCTCTATGTTCACGGTTATCGCGAGAATTTCTCGACCACATCGAAGGACGCGGCGCAGATCGCGCGCATGACCGGCTTCGACGGCCCGATCATCGAATATAGCTGGCCGTCGCAGGGCAAGCTGTTGAGCTATGTCGTCGACGAGACGAACATGTATCACGACGTCCGCAATTTCCGCGACTTCCTGAAGTCGCTGGCCGAACAGACATGGGTCAAGGAGATCGTCGTCGTATCGCATTCGCTGGGCGCGCGATTGGTTATTCCCGCGATCTCCTATGTCGATCGCACGTCGAGCAGCGCCGACAGCAGCAATATCTCGAACGTCATTCTCGCCTCTCCCGACATCGATCGCGAGACATTCGAGCGCGATATCGAGGAAGAAGTTCTGGCGCCGCGGCGTGTCGCGAACAATCGGCGGATCACCGTCTATGTCTCGCACGCCGACAAGGCGCTCGCCGCGTCGCGCTCGATCCACGGCTATCCGCGGCTCGGCTCACCCTATTGCTTCAACCCGTTCGAAGCGGCGGATCTGAAAGCGAAGGGCCT
Organism: Sphingopyxis sp.; assembly: GCA_030655355.1. Classification (GTDB taxonomy): domain Bacteria; phylum Pseudomonadota; class Alphaproteobacteria; order Sphingomonadales; family Sphingomonadaceae; genus Sphingopyxis. The sequence goes on along the minus strand of JAURVS010000023.1, from coordinate 2,559 downwards.
GCCGATCCGTTGCTATACCGCCGCGGTTTCGGGGCTGACCGTAATCGACACCACCGACGTGTCGCGCAGCGCCACGGGGCACAGCAATTTCCTGCGCAGCGCAGTCGCATGCCGCGACTTCGTCGATGTCGTCGCGAACAAGCGGACGCGCCCCGAGCGCGTCGCGACGCATCTCGCGCATGTGTTCCGGTTGCTTCCCGATCCCGCCGTGCCCAAAGACGGCGACGATGCGATCTGCCAAAGGACGCCCGAAATCGAAACGGCGGAGTAAAGCGTCAGAAGCCGCACATGATGGCGAAATTGGTGAGCCAGACGACCGGTCCCTCGCCTGTCCACAGCCACAGCCCGCCGACCGCGACCAGGCCGAACAGCGCGAGCGCGATCCAGTCCTGTCGCGCGATCCTCACGCCTGTTGCAGCCGTTTGACCGGCGCATCGGCAATCGGCAGATGGACGACGCCAGCGAACAGCCCGAGCGCGATCGAAAAGCCCCATGCGATATTATAGCTGCCGGTCGCATCGAAGATGAGCCCCGCGGTATAGGCGCCGAAGAAGCTGCCGAGCTGGTGGCTGAGGAAAACGATGCCGTACAGCATCGACAAATGCCGGATACCGAAGACGCGCCCCACGATGCCGCTGGTGAGCGGCACGGTGCCGAGCCACAGAAAGCCCATCGCTCCGGCGAAAACGAGTGCGCTCGCATGGCTGAGCGGGAGGAAGAGGAATAGCGCGATCACCGCCGAACGCGCGGTGTAGAGCGCCGACAGCACATATTTCTGCCGCAGGAAATCGCCCGCGCGGCCGAAGACATAGGAGCCGAGGATGTTGAAAAGGCCGACGAGCGCGAGCACTTGCGCGCCAATCTCGATCCCTAATCCCTTGTCGTCGAGATAGGCGGGCAGATGCGTCGCGATGAAGGCGATGTGGAAGCCGCAGACGAAGAAGCCCGCGTTAAGCAGCCAATAGCCGCGATGAACCGCGGCCTCGCGCAAGGCTTCGCGCGCACTCTGCTCTTCGTCGACAAGCGTCCCCGGCGTGTCGGTGCGTCCCGAAACGCCAATCGCAAGCAAGCCGCAAAGCGCGACGAGACCCGCCATGATCCACAAAGTCTCATGATAGCCGATATTGCCAAGCAGCATCGATGCGAGGGGGACGACGAGAAATTGTCCAAGCGAGCCGCCCGCGGTGACGATGCCGAATGCGCTGCTGCGCTTTTCGGGGCTGACAACGCGCCCGACCGCGCCGAGCACGACAACGAAAGTCGTCGCCGACTGCGCCATGCCGATGAGCAAACCGAAGCTGATATGCAGACCGATCGCATCGGTCGCGAACGCGGCGCCGATCAGACCGAGCGCGTAGAGCAACGCGCCGCAAAGCACGACGCGCCCTGCCCCATGCTTATCGGCGAGAGCACCGACAAAGGGCTGAACGAGGCCGAACAACAGATTCTGGAGCGCCATCGCCAGCCCGAAGTCCGAGCGGCTGATCCCGATATCGACGCTCATCTGCGGCAGGAACAGACCGAACGACTGGCGTACGCCCATCGCGAGCGTAACGATAAACGCCGCACAGACGATGACGACCCAGGGCTTTTTCATGGGGGAGATTGCGGGGGAGGACATAAGCCGCCGATGCTCCTGCGCCTTCAACAGGTCAAGCAAACATAGTTATCGGCCCTTATTCCCTCTCGTCACATACGCGTCCTCATCCTCTTCCTTCGCGCGCCAAAGCTGGTTACAGCCGACTCGAAATGACCACGCAATCACCCCTCGACGATTTCAAGGCCGCGCTGTCGAGCGTCGCGCGCGCTGTCACCCGCGATGCTGAGGTCGAGGTGGGCTTTACTGCCGATGCGCCGGCGCAGATTGGCAAGGCGATCAAGGTTCCGACGCCATCGCGCACCTTGCCCGCCGATCAGGTTGCCGAAGCGCGCGGATTTGCCGATGCCTATGCGCTGCGTATGAAGCACCACAGCGAAAAGCTGCACGCCGCAGCGCGCCCGACCGAGCCGCTCGCCGCCGCCGCGTTCGACGCAATGGAGCGCGCGCGGATCGAAGCGCTGGGGGCACGGCATATGGACGGGATGCGCAGCAACCTTGCTGCCAGCCTGGCGATGCGGATGCGCAGCGACCCGATCAGCCGCGCACAGAATCGCGACGAAGTGCCGGTATCGAGCGCGCTCGAACTGATGCTGCGCGAGGCGCTGACCGGTGAACAGGCACCGCAGGGTACCGAGACCGGACTGTCGCTGGTGCGCGAATGGATATCGAAGGATGCCGGCGGTGATCTGACCGCGCTGTCGATGCTGCTCGACGACCAGGCCGGCTTTGCCGAAACCGCGAAGCTCGCATTGCGCCACCTCGACCTGATCCATGGCGACGAGCCGATGGAAGAAGGCGCCGAGGACGGCGGCGACGAGGATCAGTCGGAGGCCGAGGAAAGTCAGGAAGAACAGGAAAGCGAAGACGGCGGCAGCGGCGAAAGCCAGACCGAAGCGCGCGCCGAGATGGCGGGCGATCAGGCCGATGATGGAGACAGCGACCCCGACGCACAGGAAATG
>JAURVS010000467.1 GCA_030655355.1 Sphingopyxis sp. | reverse complement strand
ACTTCGACCGTGAGAAGCCCGCTTGACGAAGCCCCGCCATTGTCGGTTGCGGTGACGGTGAAGCCCAGCGCGAGCAGATCCTGACCAGCAGCAGCATGATCGAGTGGGCGCACGAGGTCGAAGTTATAGGCGCCCGAGTTGGCCAGCGTAAGCACCGCGACGGTCGCGCCGCCAGCGGTTCCGGTCAACGTATAGACGCCGCCCGCAAAGCTCCCGGCCCAGCTGATCGCCACCCCGTTCGATGTCAGCCCTGCCGGGCCGGTGACCGACACGCTCGCAACCGTCCCATCGATGTCCGACAGCGACATGGTGCCGGAGGCTCTTGTCGGAGCAGGCGCGCCGCCACCTTCGAGCAGTCCCTCGGGCAATCCCGACTCCGCGACGCCAGCGGTCGCGTTGACGACGATCGGCGCGTCATTCACCGGAGCAACGGTCACAGCCACAGATCCCGACGCCGTGCCGCCATTGCCGTCGCTGATCGCGTAACTGATCGTATCGCTGCCATTGAAATTGGCGTTGGGCGTGTAGGTCAGCGCACCTGTGACGGGGTTGATCGCCACGACGCCATTCGTTGCCGTAGCGCCAGTCACCGTCAACGGATCGCCGTCGGCATCGCTGTCGTTGGCGAGGACGTTGATCACCACGGGGACGTCTTCGGCAGTCGACGTCGTGTCGGCGCCCGCCACGGGCACGTCGTTCACCGCTGTCACGGTCAGGGTCACCGTGCCGGTGTCGGTCAGCGCGCCGTCTGTCACCGTGTAGTTGAAACTGTCGGTGCCGTTGAAATTCGCCGCCGGGGTGTAAACATAGCTGCCGTTGGCGGCGATCGTGACGCTGCCGCCCTGCGCGGTCGCAAAGGTGCCGGCAACGGCCGTCAGGATATCGCCGTCGGCATCGGTATCGTTCGCGATCAGGCTGACGACCGACGTGAAGGGCGTGTCTTCGGTCACCGTCGCGGTGTCGTCGATCGCGACCGGCGCATCGGCAACCGGCGAGACGGTTACGGCGACGGTCCCGGCGCTCGTGCCGCCAGCCCCGTCGCTTAGCGTATAGTTGATCGTGTCGCTGCCACTGAAGTTCGCGTTCGGGGTGTAAGTGAGCGCGCCCGTCACCGGATCGATCGTCACGACGCCATTGGCCGCGCTGGCGGCGGTGACCGTTAGCGGATCGCCATCGGCATCGCTGTCATTGGCAAGCACGTCGATCACCACTGGCGTATCTTCGGCGGTCGATGCGGTATCAGCAGCGGCCGTCGGCGCGTCGTTGACGGCCGTGACGGTCATCGTGACCGTGCCAGTATCGGTGAGTGCGCCATCGGTCACCGTATAGGTGAAGCTGTCGGTGCCGCTGAAGTTCGCTGCCGGGGTGTAAACATAGCTGCCATCGGCGGCGATCGCGACGCTGCCGCCCTGCGCCGTCGCGAAGCTTCCGGCGACCGCGGTTAGCGGGTCGCCATCGCCGTCGGTGTCATTCGCGATCAGGCTGACGACCGACGTGAACGGCGTATCCTCGATCACCGTCACGGCGTCATCGACCGCGACCGGCGCGTCGGCGACGGGCGATACGACCACAGCCACGGTGCCTGCGCTCGAGCCACCATTGCCGTCGCTCACCGTATAGTTGATCGTGTCGCTGCCGCTGAAGTTCGCATTGGGGGTGTAAGTGAGCGCGCCGGTCACCGGGTCGATCGTTACCAGGCCATTGGC
>JAURVS010000466.1 GCA_030655355.1 Sphingopyxis sp. | reverse complement strand
GGCCAAATCATGGTGATGGGGCGACCAAAGATTGAATAAGCTTCCTGCCATCGACCGCTACATCGCGCGGCTCATCTTCTTCCCGATGCTCGGCACGCTCGTGCTGTCGGCGATGCTGCTCGTGCTCGAAAAAATGCTCCGACTGTTCGATTTTGTCGCGACCGAGGGCGGCCCGGTCAGCGTCGTGTGGCGGATGCTCGCAAACCTGATCCCCGAATATCTCTCGCTCGGCATTCCGATCGGACTGATGCTGGGGATTCTCCTTGCTTTCCGTAAGCTTGCCACATCGAGCGAGCTTGATGTGCTCAAGGGCGTGGGCATGAGCTTCGGCCGGTTGATGCGCATACCCTTTGCCTATGCGATTGCGCTCGCGGCGCTCAATCTGGCGATCGTCGGCTTCATTCAGCCCGTCGCGCGCTACGCCTATGAAGGCCTGCAATTCGAACTGCGCTCGGGCGCGCTCGGCGCTTCGATCAAGGTCGGCGAATTCACCAAATTGGGCGACCGCATGACGCTGCGGATCGAACAAAGCTATGACGACGGACGCAGTTTGCGCGGCATTTTCGTTCGCGGCGACAATAAGGATGGGCAGCGCGTGTCGGCGACCGCGGCGCGCGGCCAATTCCTTGCTACCGACGATCCCAACACGATCATCCTGCGTCTGTCGCAGGGCGTTTTGATCCACGAATCGCCGAAATTTTCGGTGCCGCGGGTCCTCACATTCGACAATCACGACCTGCCGATACCTTTGCCCAAGATCGAGGCGTTCCGTCTGCGCGGCGGCGCAGACCGCGAAATGACGATTCCCGAACTGTTCGTAGCCGGCAAGGACAAGAGCCAGTCGGTGCAGACGCGGCTCGAATCGCGCGCCAATTTCCACTTCCGCATCGTCGAAGTGATGTCGATGTTCCTGATTCCGTTGATGGCGATCGCACTCGCGATTCCGCCGAAACGATCGACCTCGTCACTCGGCGTATTTCTGTCGATCGTGCTGCTGGTGACTCAGCACAAGATCAACCAATATGCCGAGGATATGGGCGCACGCGGCGTGATCGACCCGCTGATCGCTCTATGGGTGCCCTTCCTGCTCTTCTCGGCGCTGGCGATCTGGATGTATTATACCGTGGCGCATGTCCCCGGCGGCCAGCCGATCGGCGCGCTGGAACGCGTCGCAGCCAAGGCGGCGCAGAAGATTCGCGCCATGCTCACGATGTTCCAGCGCAAGCCCCGCGCGGTGGAGAATCCAACCTAAATGCATCAACTCCACTTTTTCCCGTCGCGGACCATGGCCTTTTATGTCGGCCGCCTCTTTCTCGTCCGCTCCTTCTCGATCCTGTTCGCGCTGGTGCTGATCCTGCAGACGCTCGACCTGCTGGGCGAGAGCGGCAAGATATTGGGCGTCGCGGGCAACAGCGATTCGGACGTGTGGCGCTATGTTGGAATGCGGCTGCCGCAGATTATCGAGACATTCCTCCCCTTTTCGGTGCTGCTCGGGACGATCCTGACGCTGATCACGCTGAACCAGAATAGCGAAGTCGTCGCGATGAAGGCGTCGGGTATGTCGGCGCATCAGGTGCTGGCGCCGCTGTTCCTCGCCGCCCTGCTCGTCGCCGGGATCAGCTTCATGTTCAACGAGCGCATCGTCACGCGGTCGACCGCAGCGCTCAGCGCCTGGCAAAAGGTCGAGTATAAAAAAGTTCCCAAGGACAGCGGCATCCGCACAAACATATGGGTGCGCGACGGCGACGACCTGATCAATGCAACAACGGTCGATACGAGCGGTAAGGTGATCACGCTTGGTTATGTCACCATCTATGAGCGCACCGGCGGGGTGCTGTCGTCGATGCTGTCGGCCGACAGCGCGCGCGCCGTCGCCGGCGGCGGCTGGGAATTGATCAATGCGCGGCGTTTCATCCGCCGTTCGGGCACGCTCGAACCGCTGGGGACGATCGTCGCGGCGAAGAATGTCCGCCCCGACCAGTTCACGCTGGCGCAGGTCGATGGCGACGAACTGCCCTTCCTCAAGCTCAAGGCGGCGATCGCCGACCTCGAGGCCGCGGGGCGGCCGGTCGATGCGCTGAAGGGCGTGCTGTGGCACAAGATTTCGGGGCCGCTGTCGGCGATCCTGATGCCGCTTCTGGGTGCGGTCGCCGCCTTCGGCCTCGCGCGCTCGGGCAAGCTATTCATCCGCGCGATCCTCGGCATGGGGCTTGGCTTCGCTTATTTCGTCGCCGACAATTTCGCGCTCGCGATGGGCGATTTGGGTGCCTACTCGCCCTTCCTCGCTGCATGGGGGCCGTTCATCCTGTTCGCGCTGATCGGCGAGATGATTTTGATCCGGACCGAGGAATAGGTCGCGAACCGCTTTCGCGTCGGGGATTATCCGAGATTGATTGAGAAATTTGTTCCCCGGCGAAAGCCGGGGCCCAGGAAAAGTTATGCTGCACCATCTGGGCCACGGCTTTCGCCGGGGAACAGCCAAGCAAGTCCGGGATAATGTAGAAATAGGCGGATTTAAACCGCCGCGCCCTTGGCCGACCCCGCAACCAGATTGATCACCAGCTTCGGCAAGCTATCGTAATTCGCGCCATGATATTGCGAATCCGCAGGCAGCGCATCCTTCAGGCGGCGGTGCGCCTCGGCGAGCGAATGATAGGGCACGCCCGGCAACAGATGATGCAGCGCATGATAGCGCAGCCCCACCGGCGCCCACAATTCGGGCAGCAAGCCGGGCGGCGGGACGTTGACGCTGTCGAGGAACTGGCCGGTCACCGTCAACACGGCGCCGTCATTTTCCCAGAGATGCGCGACGAGCGTGCGGATCTGGTTGAGCACCAAAGTCGCCGCGGCAATCGCGCCAAAGATGATCAAAGCGCGCAGCGGCACCCAGCCGAAAACGCCCGCGGCGATCAGCAGGCTCGACCACGCCCAGGCTCCGCCTTCCTGCCACGCCCATTGCCGGCGGAACTCGCCTTCGGGCGGCTTGCGGCGGAACATCGGGTTGATGATCATGCCCGAATAGCGTTCGACGACGACCCGGCGCAGCGGCGGAATCAGGAACGACAGCGGCGTCAGCACCGCATAGCGGAAGACGAGCGCGAGCGGCGCGAACGCCGCGGCAACGACGAACAACGGCACCGTCCACGGCTTCATCAGCGCGAGCGGCAGATATTCGGGGTCTTCGGCTGTGCCATATTTGGTGCGATTATGGTGCAGGCTGTGGATGCCCTCATACATGAACGACGGGATGAGCATCGGCACGCCGACAAGGATATTCCAAGCGAGGCGGAAACCCGGCAGCGAGTTTTTGCGGATGTGCGTCAGTTCGTGAATGAAGCTGCCCGCGCGATAGAGCGCGATCACGGCAATAAGTGCGGCGACCAGCATCCACGCGGTCGAGGGCGCCAGGATCGCGCCCGCGATGCCAGCATAGCCGACGAAGGTCGACGCAAGCATATCGGTCCAATATATACGCGCGCTCGGCTGCACCAGATCGCGCGTCAGCTCCGACGCCGCGCGGATCATCGCCATATCGTCGGCAATCGCCGATTTTGGCGTCTTGATGATCGTTTTCGCGAAAGGCGTCGCGGCCCGATCGGCGGGGGGATTGATCGTCGTCATAATGCATCCAAAACCATAGTTTCATGGCAGCAAAATGGCCGAATGCGGGTCGTCAGCGCCACAGCAATGCCCTAATGCGTCGCCAATAATATAGGATCTCCAACGCAGGAAACCAGTATGAGCGGACATTCGGAAGGCCCGATCACCATCCACCCGGTCAAAGACAAGGCCGATCTGCGCGAATTCGTCGAGCTGGCCTTTCGCCTCAATCGCGGTGATCCGTCGTGGGTGCCGCCGCTCAAGAGCGAGGTTTACGGCCTTCTGACGCCGGGCAAGAATCCGTGGTTCGAACATGGCAAGGCACAATATTATCTCGCGCGCCGCGATGGCCGGACGGTCGGCCGCATCTCGGCGCATATCGATGAACTGGCGCTGGCGCAGCCGGTCGAACAGGGCATGGGGCCCGGCACCGGCAACTGGGGACTGCTCGAAGCCGAAGACGAAGCCACCGCAAGTGCCCTGCTCGTCGCCGCCGAAGACTGGTTGCGCACTCAAGGCATGCACCGCTCGCTCGGCCCGCTGTCGATTTCGGTCTGGGATGAGCCCGGACTGCTTATCGAAGGTTTCGACAACCGCCCCACGGTGATGATGGGGCATAACAGCCCGCTCTATCGTGGCTGGGTCGAGGCGGCGGGATATCAGCCGGTCAAACGGCTGATCAACTATGACGTCTATGTCGCCGAAGGCTTCTCACCGCTCGTGAACCGCATCGTTGCGGCGGGCGAGAAGAATGCGCGCATCCGTATACGCAAGGTCGACAAGAGCAAGTTCGCCGCCGAGGCGACGCTGATCATGGGCCTTCTGAACGATGCATGGTCGGACAATTGGGGCTTCGTTCCGCTGACCGACAGCGAGATCGCGTTCGTCGGCAAGAAACTGAAGACTTTGGTGTTCGAGGATCTGGTGCGTGTGGCCGAACTCGATGGCGAGGCGGTCGCGTTCATCATCGTGCTGCCGAACATCAACGAGCTGCTGATCGACATGGACGGATCGCTGCTGCCCTTCAACTGGGCGCGGCTGCTGTGGTGGCTATATCGTCCGAAGAGCCGGACGTTGCGCGTGCCCCTGATGGGCGTGACCAAGAAATTGCAGAACAGCCGCATGGCGAGCACGCTCGCTTTCATGATGATCGAGTTCATCCGCCGCGACGCAGTGCGCGATTACGCCACCGAGCGCGGTGATATCGGCTGGGTTCTCGACGATAATCAGGGGATGAACGCGGTCGCCGAGGCTATCGATGCCAAGGTGAACCGTGTCTACCAGATTTACGACAAGCGGCTGGACTGACGCGCGCCGATGCTCAAGGTCATTGCGCAGGATTTCATCAAACCCGACGCCGTCGCCGTCGTTCTGCCACTTTACCGCGAGCTGGTCGCGGCGACGCGGATGGAGCCGTTATGCATCGCCTACGACCTGTTCGAAGATCAAAAGGACCCCGGCCACTTCATATTCATCGAAGAATGGCCCGACCGCGCAGCGCTCGACGCGCACTGTCAGACCGAGCATTTCACGCGGCTGGTGCCACTGATCAATACGCATCAGCGGCAGGACGGCACCTTCATCTTAATGGATATGGTCGAATGATCCTCCAAACGGCCGATTGAGCGTCGGCTACCACCCGGATGCCGATGATCTACTGCAGCACCGCCCAAGTCGGCGCGTGGTCGCTCGCTTTTTCGCGGCCGCGATGATCCTTGTCGACGCCCGCATCGACCAGCCGGTCGGCAAGCGCAGGGCTGAGCAGCAGATGATCGATGCGGAAACCATGATCGCGCTGCCATCCGCCCGCCTGATAGTCCCAAAAGGTCCAGATGCCGCCGGCGGGGTGGCGGCTGCGAAGCGCGTCGGTCCAGCCGTCGCCGAGCAGGCGGAACCAGGCATCGCGCGATTCGGGCTGCATCAATGCATCGGTCGCCATGACACGCGGGTCCCACACATCATCATCGTGCGGGATGACATTATAGTCACCGGTCAGGATCGTCGGGATTTCGGACGCCAGCAAAAACTTCGCGCGCTCGCGTAGCCGCGCCATCCAGCGCAATTTATAATCGAATTTCGGCCCCGGCTGCGGATTGCCATTGGGGAGATAGATCGACGCGACGCGCACGCCATGGACGTCGGCTTCGAGGTAGCGTGATTGTTCGTCCTCCGGCTCGCCATCGAGCCCGCGCTGGGTTTCGACGGGCTGTGCGCCCTTGGCGAGGATTGCCACGCCATTGAAGCCCTTTTGGCCATGATAAAGAAAGCCGTAGCCCGCAGCTTCGATTTCCTTCGTTGGCATCGTCTCGTCGCTCGATTTCAATTCCTGCAGGCACGCGATATCGGGCTGTGTTTCCTGGAGCCATTCGACGAGGCGCGGCAAACGGGCCTTGATCCCGTTGATATTGAAGGTCGCGATTTTCATGGCGCACTTATGCCAGCAAGCACGGCGCTGTGAAAGGCGTCAGATCGAGAAGCTCGACCCGCAACCGCAGCCTGACGCCGCATTGGGGTTCTCGACCTTGAACGACGATCCACCGAGCGAATCGACGAAATCGACGATGCAGCCGCGGACGAGGTCGATACTCACCGGATCGACGACCAGCTTTACGCCGTCGGTTTCGGTGACGATGTCGTCGGCATCGATGCTTTCAGCGAGTCCGAAGCGATAGGTGAACCCCGAACAGCCGCCACCATCGACCGCCAGACGCAGTGCGGCTTCGGTGCCGCCCTTGCGCTCGGCAATCCAGCGGACGCGCGCCGCCGCGGAGGGCGACAGAGTGATATCGGAAAGCTGCGTGGCCATTAACGCTAGATAGGGCCTCGCGCGCAAATGAAAAGGGCGCCTCGACGGTATCCCCGCCTGGCGCCCTTCCTCTCCGACCCTTTTACGCTGTTATTCGGGACCGCCCATCGCGACATTCTTGCCCGTGATAGCTGCGATCGCCATCTGGTCCGAGCGAACGAACGGCATCGGATTGACCGGTGCGCCTTCGATGCGGACTTCATAATGGAGGTGGTTGCCGGTCGAACGGCCGGTCGAGCCGACATAACCGAGAATGTCGCCCTTTTTGACCGACTGGCCAGGGGTGACGACATAGGAAGACATGTGACCATAGCGCGTCTGGATGGCGTTGCCATGTTCGACTTCGACATAATTGCCATAGCCGCCGAGGCGCTGCGCGCGGCCGACGATGCCGTCGGCAGTTGCGTAAATCGGGGTGCCATGCGGCGCCGGAATGTCGATGCCATTGTGGCGCGCGACCTTGCCAGTGACGGGATGAACGCGCATGCCATAGGATGACGACAGCGACATCTGGTCGATCGGGCGGCGCGAGGGCACTGCAACACCGATTGAAGCCGTCAGGCCGGTGTCGAGGCGTTTCCACGCCTGAAAAATTGCGCGGGCTTCGGTATCTTCGCCGGTCGACGGGACGCCAGCGGTAAAGCTGTCATCATCGGGTTCGTCCGGAGCAACGATGCCAGCGTCAGCACTGGTTTCGGCAGCGTGGACGGCGGGAGTAGCCAGTCCGAAACATGCTGCCGCGCAGAGGATTGCGAACTGGTGCAACTTCTGCGTCAGAAGAGTGTTTATCAAAATACGACCCCGCGTTTGCCATGTCGCCAAAGTCCAAAGTGGGCCTTGGTGCCGGTTATTGTTGGTTTGGATGATTGCTCATCCCCCGCGAAGCCTGTGTGCTGGTCCAAAGCTTACGAAGCAATAACTGCATAGAATTCTTGCGTTAGACCGGCGTCGTGGCGCGCCGAGTCGTTGAACGGAGGTTTGAGCACCCCCCGGAATCGCGATTTTACAAGGCTCTGCCACGTTTCAACGGCATTGAATCCCCGTTCGTCGCACAGCCAACCGAACCAGACTGAGCCTGCGGTCACATGGCGGATTTCGTCATTGTAAATGCGCGATAAAATCTTTGCCGACACCGCATCTCCGGCGTTTTGAAAGCGATCAATCGTTAACGGCGTGATGTCGAGTCCCCGCGCTTCAAGCACCATCGGCACCACGGCGAGCCGCGCCAGCGCATCGTCAGAGGTGAGTTGAGCCGATTCCCACAAGCCGGCATGTGCCGGGAGTGCGCCATAATGGCTGCCAAGCTGCCGCAAACGCCGATCAAGCAAGGCAAAATGCATCGCCTCGTCGGCAGCGACGTCGATCCAGTCATCAACGAACGCGCTCGGAAATTCGCCCCCGAAACGGCCCACCAGATCGACTGCGAGGTCGATCGCGACAAATTCGATATGTGCGAGTGCGTGGAGCAATGTGATGCGGCTGCGGTCGGAGCCCGCCTTGCCGCGCTTGGGCATCTGGTTCGGCGGCAGGAGTTCGGGCGCCGCGGGCCAGGCCGGTTGATCGGGCATCGGCGTATCGCAGCGATGCGCCAGCCTCCCCTGCCGCCATGCGCGCGCCAGACTGCGCGCTGCCCGGCGCTTGTCGTGCGGATCCGGCGTCAGCAGGACCGCGCGCGCGGCTTCACCCAGCGATTGCATCAAAGCGCCTTTGCAGCCTCCACAACAGCGTCAGCATGGCCCTTTACGCGCACCTTACGCCACTCTTTCGCCAGCTTTCCGTCGCGATCGAACAGAAAGGTCGAGCGCTCGATTCCCATATAGGTGCGGCCATAATTCTGCTTTTCGACCCAAGTGCCGAACGCTTCACACACCGCGCCATCCTCGTCGGAGACGAGGCGGACGGTCAGGCCATATTTGTCGCGAAACTTGCAGAGTTTTGCCGGCGCGTCGCGCGATACGGCAAGAACCTGCGCCTTCAGATGCGCAAATTCGGGAGCGAGACGCGTGAAGTCCTGCGCTTCGGTCGTGCAGCCCGGCGTATCTGCCTTGGGATAGAAATAGACGACCAGCGGGGCGCCTTTCAGCGCCGCAAGATCAATCACTGCGCCGTCAGCATCGGCAAGCTTTACCGCGGGAATGGCATCGCCAATCGTCGGACCGCTCATGTTTCATTCTCCTTTTCGGGGCGAATCGAGCCCCACCAGTTCGCGATCTCCTGCCGCGCACCGTCATGCGCGGCAAGCAGTTGCGGCCACCCCGGTTCGCCGCACTGGCTTGCCACCAATTGCCGCGCCGCGGCGGTCGGCGGTTCGCCCTCGGGCGCCGTCAGCCGCAGCATCACGAGCATCCGCGCGAGCAGACCATGCGCCTCGATCACTTCCGCCGGCACAAGTCCCGCCGCCTTCATACACGCGAGGGCTGCCGCGATGTTTGGATCATGGCATTGCCCGCTATCAAGTTGGGTCACTTGCATCGCGAATTCGAGGTCGACGAGACCGCCGGGGCCACCCTTGATATCGAGCGCGCCATTGGCGGGCTTGTGCACGGCGATCTTGCTTCGCATGGCTGCTGCGTCCGCTACGAGCTTTGCAGGATCGCGCGGGATTGTAAGCAACTCCGCGATGATCCGGTCGACCTCGCCGCGCGCCTTGTCCGATCCATAGACCGGCCGCGCGCGAAGCAACGCCATATGCTCCCATGTCCACGCCTCTTCGCGCTGATAGCGCTCGAAGCTATCGAGCGTGACGACGAGCGGGCCTTGCGCGCCCTGCGGCCGAAGCCGCGTGTCGACATCGTAAAGCTTGCCCGCCGCGGTCGGCACCGACATCGCCCCTGTCACGCGCTGCGCCAGACGGTTGTAATAGGTCGTGGCGCCGAGCGGGCGCGGCCCATCCGACTCCGCGAGATGGTCTCCGGTGAAGAGATAGATGAGGTCGAGGTCGGACGCATGCGTCAGCGCGCGTCCACCAAGCCGCCCGAGCGCGAGCACCACCAGTTCGCTGTCCGGGATGCGTCCGTGCGCGGCGACGAATTCGGCCACCGTCGCGTCGGCGAGCACCGTGAGCGCTGCCTCGGCCAGTTCGGAATAGCCGCACGCGACGACAAGCGGATCGGTCGATCCGGCGATGAGCTGAACGCCATAAGCGAAGCGTCGTTCGCCGACATGGTCGCGGACGCGGTCGAGCAGCCTTTCATAGTCGAGCGCGGCGAGCCCCGGCTCCCATTCCGCGAGAAGCTGCTCCCTGTTCGCTGGCGCCTCGAAGGCGCGCTGGTCGATCAGCCCCTCGATCAGTTCGACCCGCGCGCCCAGCGCGTCGGCAAGTGTCGGCGCGAGCGACAAGATGCGCATCGCGATGCGCGCGAGCGCCGGCTGCGCACCCAGCAGATGGAAGAAATTGATGGCGCTCGGCAATCCCGCGACCAGCTTGTCAAAGCGCGTCAGCGTCGCATCGGGATCGGGCGCCGCGCCGATCGCCTTGACCAGTTCGGGCAGCATCGTCTCGAGCGCGTCGAGCGCGGCCGGGCTGCGCAGCGCGCGCAGCTTGCCGCCGCGCCATTCGGCGATGGTGCGGAGCGCCGCCGCGGGTGGGTCGAACCCCGACGCCGCCAATTGCGCCGCCAGCGCATCTTCGTCGCGCGGCAAGCCGGTGGTCACCGCGCGCTCGGCAACCAGCCGATCGTAACAGCTGCCGACATCGGCGACGACCGGCGCAAGCGCCGCGAGCAACGCCGCGCCATCGGGCTCGCCATCGAGCCGCGCGACACAGTCGAGCGCGCCCTCTTGTGTGGGCAAGCAATGCGTCTGCTGATCCTCGATCATCTGTAATCGATGCTCGATACGGCGGAGCGTCGCATAATGACCCGAAAGGCGCGTCGCATCGTCCGCCTCGATCCGTCCCGCTGCGGCGAGCGCCGCGAGCGCGTCGACCGTCGCGGGAACGCGAAGCGAAGGATCGCGGCCGCCATAGATCAACTGGTGGACCTGTGCGAAAAACTCGATCTCGCGAATGCCGCCACGCCCACGCTTCAGGTCGAAGCCGGGGCCGAATGCCTGGCCCTGTGCAAAATGATCGCGGATCCGGTCGCTCATCGCGCCGATTTCCTTGAGCTGGCGAAAGTCGAGGCTGCGACGCCAGATGAAAGGCTGAATCGCCGACAGAAATTGATCGCCCAGCGTGCGGTCGCCCGCAGATGCGCGCGAACGGATGAACGCGGCTTGCTCCCACGCGAGCGCTTCGGATTCATAATAGGAGATCGCCGCATCCACCGGCAGCACGATCGGCGTCACTTCGGGGTGCGGGCGCAGGCGCAGATCGACGCGCAGCACATGCCCGTCGCCCGTTCGCGCCGACAATATCTCGGTCATCCGCCGCCCGATCCGCACTGCCGCCTCGCCGGGGTCGTCGCGCGACCGGCGCGGGAGCGTGTCGGGGTCGAAGATCAAAATCGGGTCGATGTCCGACGAATAGTTGAGTTCGTGGCTGCCAAGCTTGCCAAGCGCAATCACCGCGAGTCCGCGCGGCTCCTCATCGGGCACTCGCTCGGCAAAGGCGGCGGCGAGCGCGGCGTCGCATGCCTGATCGGCGAACTTGGTCAACAGCCGCGTCGTCGTCGCGACATCATGTTCGCCCGACAGGTCGCCGAGCGCGAACAGCAAGGCGAGCCGGCCACGCCATTGACGAAGCGAGCGCATGATGTCGTCGCCGGTAGCGGGGGGCGCTACCGCCGCCAGCGCCACGTCGGTGCCATCATTCAGAAAGCACTCGACATCGTCGGGGTTGATCACCGCGAGCCGCGCGAGAAATGGCGCATGCGCGTTGAGGCGGTCGAGCGCCGACTGGCGGCGGGAAGCGTCGAGGCGTGTCATCGCCCCGCGCTATCACCCGCGCTGCGGCGCGTGACAAGGGCGGGCGACACCAACTCAGGCCGGGATCGTGCTTTCGTCGAAGAACAGCACCTGCGAGATCGCCGCACGCAGCGTTGCCGGCTGATAAGGCTTCGTCAGCAGGAACGCGGGTTCGGGACGGTCGCCAGTGAGCAGCCGCTCGGGGAAAGCGGTGATGAAGATGACCGGAACGTTCAGGTCCGTCAGGATTTCCTGCACCGCCTCGATCCCCGAACTATTGTCGGCGAGTTGGATATCGGCGAGCACCAGACCCGGCTGATGCTTTTGCGCTTCGTCGACCGCTTCGCGATGCGTCGTTGCGACGCCGACGACATCATGGCCGAGGTCGCGGACGATCATCTCGATATCCATCGCGATGATCGGCTCATCCTCGATGATCAGGATGCGCGCACGCGTCTGGCGGTCGATTTCGTCGGTGGCGTCCGAAATCAGCGCACGAACCGATTCGGCATCGCGGCCGATGATGCGGCCGGTGTCGTCAAAACTGAAACCCTCGACCGCGGTGAGCAGCAAAGCTTGGCGCGCGAGCGAAGGGATTCGGCGCAAACGCGCGTCGGCGATCGCGATGTCGCTCAGTGCGCCTTCTTCATTCGCTGTCGACTGTTCGGTCATCAGGCCAAAATTGTCATGGACCATCCGGTAGAGCTGGAAGCGCAAATCGGTGGCGATGTCGACCGCTCCGGGGTTTGCCACGAGCGTTTCGAGGAGGCGGGCGACCAAAGCGTCGCCGCTCTGCTGGCTTCCCGATATGGACCGGCCATAGCGCCGCAGATATGGAAGATGGGGCGCAACCGACTGACCCAATGACATATTTTACCTCCTGAAAAGCAACATTATCTTCGATGATTGCGTCCGGAAAAGGGACAAAATATCCCTGTCCTCCGCACACATCGGATATATTTCAACGATAGGGAACGATTTAGCCGCAAAATAGTTTCATGGCGAAGGAACAAACCTTCCATTGCAGTTTGGTGTACGCGCGGTTAGCAAAAGGTCCTATGTCCAGAAGAAATCCCGATAATGTCGTCTAAGACCGGTTCGCCACGCGGCGACTCCTCGGGAAAGGACGCGGATAAAAAACCTTCCGCCAAGGGGCAGGACGTCAATGGCGCCCTGCGCCGAGCCTATGAATCAACCGTCGACGAGACGATTCCTGATTCGCTGCTGGATCTGCTCAAAAAACTCGACTGAATTCAGCGCGTATAGCGCGCGTCAAAATCGCTCTGAAATGCCGAGAATGTCCCGGCGCCGATCGCGTCCCGCATTCCCTGCATCAAATCCTGATAAAAATGCAGATTATGCTGGGTCATCAGCATCGCACCCAGCATCTCGCCCGAGCGGACAAGGTGATGCAGGTAGGCGCGCGACCATGTGGTGCAGACCGGGCAGCCGCACTGGATGTCGAGCGGCGCCTGATCCTCGGCGAACTTGGCATTGCGGATGTTGAGCGGGCCATCCCAGGTAAAGGCCTGACCATTACGCCCCGACCGAGTAGGGAGCACGCAATCGAACATATCGACTCCGCGCGCGACCGCGCCGACCAGATCGTCGGGCTTGCCGACGCCCATCAGATAGCGCGGCCGGTCGGCGGGTAGCTGCGCCGGTGCGTAATCGAGCACGCCGAACATTGCCGCCTGCCCCTCGCCTACCGCAAGCCCGCCGATCGCATAGCCGTCAAAGCCGATATCGGTCAGCGCGGCCGCCGAACGCGCGCGCAGCTTTTCATCGAGCGAACCCTGTTGAATGCCGAACAGTGCCGAGCGCGCGGCGTGTTCTGCACCCGCATCGAAGCCGGCGCGGCTGCGCGCCGCCCAGCGCATCGAGCGCTCCATGCTCGCCTCGGCGCGCTTTTCGTCGACGCCGTTCGGCGGGCATTCGTCAAACGCCATCACGATATCGCTGCCGAGCAAGCGCTGAATTTCCATCGAGCGTTCAGGGGTCAGCATGTGCCGCGAGCCGTCAAGATGGCTCTTGAACGCGACGCCTTCCTCGCTCTGCTTGGTCAGCGCGGAGAGGCTCATCACCTGATAGCCGCCACTGTCGGTCAGGATCGGCCGGTCCCAGCCCATGAATTTGTGAAGACCGCCGAGGCGCGCCATGCGCTCGGCGGTCGGGCGCAGCATCAGATGATAGGTGTTGCCGAGGATGATATCGGCGCCCGTCGCGCGGACTTCGGCGGGGCGCATCGCCTTCACCGTCGCGGCGGTGCCTACGGGCATGAAGGCCGGCGTGCGGATTTCCCCGCGCGGCATGGTGATCGTACCGGTGCGCGCGGCACCGTCGGTCGCGGCGATCGAAAAGGCGAATCTTGTCGTCATCGGGCGCGCCTATGCAGAGCGGCGCGCCAAAAGTCGAGGCGTGCGCCTATTCCTTGGCGTCCTCGCTCGAAGGTTCGTCGGCAGCAGCCTTTGCCTTCTCCTTCGGCTTTTCCTTTTCGAAGATGGCCAGGAGCTCCTTCTTCTTCGCCTCGGACAGGCCTTCCTCCGCTTCGGGGAACATCTCTTCCTCTTCCTCGTCGATATGATGAAGATAGCGATGCTTCATCGTGCGGAAGCGCGTCAGCCAGCCGGTCGAGGCAAAGTCCATTTCGTAAAGATCGGTCAGGAGATCGTCGATCTCCTTATGCTCGGACACGCTGTGCTGCGCATCTTCGCGAAGGTCAGGTTTGCCAAGCATCGTCGCATAGAGCGACATTTCTTCGGACGCCGCATGCGCGGTGACTTCCACGCGAAACGCCTCGAACAATTTTTCGCGATCGGCGCTGTCGCCCTGCGTTTCGTCGATCTGGTCGAGCAATTTGCGATGGCGGTCGTGATCGGCCTTCAGCCGCGCAAAAATCTTGGTCTCGCTCATTTTCATCTCCGTCCGTTGGCGGTCGGAATGAAAACGGCTCAAAGGTCGCGCGGTTCCAGCCTTAGGCGGCTTTCCAGTCGTTCGTCGTCGTAAAGGACGGCAGCGCGAGTGCCGAGGTCGGCTGGATCGCCGCCGCGATCAGATAGGGTGAGACGCGGTGGCGCGTACACAATCCGCCATTCCCGTCGCTGACCATCGTCTGTTCGAACTCAATCCCTTGCTGATGCTTCGTCGAGCGCCGGACGGTCGCGGTGACAAGCTGCCCTTCGCCGAAATCGAGCACGAACTGGGTTCCGACGGGGACCTCCAATATGCCTTCGATAAAAGCGCCGGTCGTCGAAAGATTCCGGATGACGACCGAATAGCGATGATTGTCGTGGATCGCACCGACCTGACGGAACAGCGAGAAGCGGTCGTTGCGCTGGCGCGCCGGACCTGCGGGCTTGATTGTCCACGACCCGGCCTCGGCATGCTCTATCAACTCACCGTGCGGAACGGGCTTGCTGTAGACATAGCCTTGAACATGACTGACGTTCAATTTGCGAATCAGGTCGAGTTGGTCGAGCGATTCAATGCCTTCGGCGGTCGTCTCCATCTCCAGCGCTTCGGCAAGCGCGACGATCGCCGCGATGATCGCGCCGTTGCGCGACCCAGGTATCGTCGCGTCGCGAACGAAGCTCTGGTCGATCTTGATCTTGTCGAACGGGGCCGACTGCAGATAAGCGAGCGATGAATAGCCGGTGCCGAAATCGTCGAGCGCAAGGCGCACGCCCAGATCCTTCAGCGCCTTGAACATCTGGTTCGTGGCAGCCGTATCGCCCAGAAAGACGCTTTCGGTGATTTCGAGCTCCAGCCGGTCGGGCGCAAGACCGGTCGTTGCGAGCGCCTGCGCCACGATCTTCGGCAAATCAGCGTTGGCGAATTGGATCGGCGAGACATTGACTGCTACGCGCATGTCGCCGGGCCAGCTAGCCGCGTCCTCGCATGCCTTGCGGAGCACCCATTCGCCGAGCGGCCAAATCAGATTGGCTTCCTCGGCAATCGGGATGAATACGGCAGGCGAGATCATTCCGCGGTCGCGGTGCGTCCAGCGCACAAGTGCCTCGACCCCCGTCACCATATTCGATCTGGAATTGACGACCGGCTGATAGCTCAGCTCAATTTCGCCGCGCACCAGTGCGTCGCGCAAATCATCCTCCAGCGCACGGCGCTGTTCAGCGGCCTGGTGCAGATCGCTGGAATAGAAGCTGAAGCGGCCGCGTCCATTGCCCTTTGCGGCGTAGAGCGCCAGATCAGCGTTGCGGACAAGGTCGTCGCTGCTCAGTCCGTCGAAGGGCGCGATCGCAACGCCGACCGACACGCCAATGATGCAACGGCTGCCCTCGACCGAATAGGGTTGCGACAGGCTGGCGATGATGTCGGCCGCCATGTCGCCCAGCTTGCCGCGATCCTCGATGTCGGGAAGGATGATCTGGAATTCATCGCCACCCAGCCGACTGACCATCTCCCGGTCACCGACAATCTTCAGCAACCGTTCGGCAACCTGTTTCAGCAACGCATCGCCCGCCGGGTGGCCCAGCGTGTCATTGACTTGTTTAAACCGATCGAGATCGAGCAGCATGATCGCGCACGACCGTTGCTGCTGCGCGAAAGCCGCAAGTGTCGAGTCGAGCTTTTTCGAAATGTTGAACCGGTTGGCCAGGCCGGTCAGCGAGTCATATAGCGCCAGCCGCGAAGCATCTTCTGCCGAACGGCGCTGAGCGGTGACGTCGTTGCCACTTCCTCGATAGCCGGTAAACTTGCCGCTGGCGTCAAACTGCGGCCGTCCCGATATCGCCCACCAGCGGTCATCGCCCTCGAACGCACTGCGCAAAGGCAGCTTGTCGAACTTCGACTGCTTGGTCAGCAAAAAGGGTAATGTCCGTTGCCGTTCGCCTCGACCGTCGACCGGCAGGAACAGATCAACAAGGGGCGTACCGAGAAGCTTACCGCTCATTCGTCCCATTAATTGAGCAACAGAATCGGTGATATAGGTCAGCCGCCCTTTGGCGTCTGTCGACCAGAACCAGCCCTCGCCACTTTCTTCATAATTCCGAAGAAGAAGAAGCGCTTCGTGGGTGCGCAGGTTCGCCGCGGCATCGCCACGCGGTTTGCCGTTGCGTGAACTGAACATCCCGAGAAAGCCGCGCTGGCTATCTTCGGCCTGGTCATCCCCCCGGTCGTCGCAGTCCATCCGCGATGGCGCTTCCATTAAACAAACTCTTGCTGGTCCCGATACTCCAGCCGCTATGCCCGCAATGCCTTGCAATAGTGTAAATATCTGAGGGCCTCGTGGCAGAAAATAATCTGGGCGATGCGAGAGCAGCATCAGCGGACTTATGCTCGATGTTCAGACATCGACCGACTTGCTTCGCGATTGCGGCGGGCGCCAGATCTCCCCGATCGCGAACGAACGAAAAACCGGGCAACGCGGCACAACAACCGAAGCCGTCGATTCACGATTACATCGCCTCGAGCGTAATAATTACGACAAACAGCCTAAATAAATACAAAATTCCGGTAACGACCTTGTCATCACCCATCATATGAAAATAATTTGCAATTGACTCATCATGAATTGCAATTTTCTCAAAAATAGACATCGCAAATCAATATATTATCGATTTGATATTTATATTTTGCCCAAATATCTCAATATTTACTATGCCCTGCAGTCAAAATAGCATTGGGAAAAAACGGGAAGGAATTCGCCAAGCAGTATCATGGCTTATCTGCGGGCATAAACGCGACTCACTGTGTCTGTCAGTACAAGGTTTGCAGAGTGAGAGATCGGAAGTTAACAGCCACGGCGATCGTCACGCGGAACTCGCTGTCGTACATCGAGACCGTGTTTGCGCTCAACGAGGCGCGCCAGCCGTTGATCAACGTCGCTGACGAGTCCTTCGCGCAGTCGCTGACGGGGATCGACGTCGATCGCTGCATCGTCCCTGATGACGGAAGTGGATGGTTTACCGAACATCACCCGTTAATCCGCGATGATCAACCGGCCCAGATCAGCTTCACCTCGGGTACGGAAGGCAAGCCCAAGGGCATCGTCCTGACCTATGCGAATCTCGCGGACGCAGCGGATCGCATCATCGATCAAATGGGTTTGACGTCGGACGTCCGCGAATATGTCGGCGTGCCCGTGACCTATAGTTTCGGCATCGGCCGCATTCGCGCGATCAGCGCGGTCGGCGGCCACAGCTATCTGCCGCAGCGCGGTTTCAATCCCCTTGAGCTATCTCGCATGCTCAAATCGGGCGAAGTCAACGCCCTGTCGGCAGTGCCGACACTTCTCCGGATTTTGCTCAATGCGCCTGCCGTCATCGGCGATGCCGGAAAGCAGCTTCGTTGGCTCGAAATCGGTTCGCAATATATGACCGGCGCTGAAAAGCGCGCGGTTCGCGAACTCTTCCCAAATGCCCGGATTGTTCAGCACTACGGTCTGACTGAAGCGTCGCGCAGCACGTTCCTGCGCATCTCGGAGGTCCCCGAGGACCTTCTCGAATCTGTCGGCAAAGCCGTCGGCGCGACCGAGGTCGATATTTCAGCGGCAGGACGTATCCGAATTCGGGGCCCTCATGTTGCCCGCTGGCGGCTGGATGACGATCGGCTGGTGGAATTATCCGGTCCGGATGGCTGGCTGGAAACCAATGACCTCGGCCATATCGATGACGGCAATCTATATTATGACGGCCGTGCCGATGACCTGATCAACACCGGCGGTGTGAAAATCAACCCGGATTTGCTCGAGGCACGGATTGGCCAGCTTCTTGAACTGGGCGGCAAGGTCGTCGTAGCCAAAGTACCTGACACGCTTCGCGGAGAGGGCATTCTCGTTTCAGCCGAGGCGCCGGACCTTGCCACCGGCCGGCTCCAGGCCGCTTCGGACGAAGCGCTGAAAGAGCTTGGCGTGGACGTGGGATCCGCGCTGCACGTCAGGGTGATGCCCGCGCTGCCGAGAACTGCGACCGGCAAGCCGTTGCGCCGCCGCCTGACGGAAGATTTCGTGAAGGCGCGTGACGCCGCCGCGGTCGCCCCTGTCACGGATCATGAAATTCTGTCCGACACCGACGATGTGGAGGCTTTTTTCCGGCAGTTTTTCCCGGGGAGAAGTATCGGCCCGGCCGATAGCTTCGAAACTATGGGCGGAGATTCACTCAGCTACATCCAGTTCTCGCTTGGATTTGAGGATCGATTTGGTCCGCTACCGGGCGGATGGGAATCGCTGACGGTCGCGCAACTCGAAAAGCACAGAGCGTCGGGTACGGGTACGTCAAATGGCTGGCGCCGGCTGGAAGCAGCCACTTTGACGCGCGCATTTTTCATGGTCTGCATCGTCGCGCTGCATCTCGACACATTTGTTTACAGCAGCAATTGGGGCGCCGCCTATTTTCTGTTCATGCTGTGTGGTTACAGCGTCATGCGTTTCCAGTTTCCCGAAATCAGCCGGACCGGAAACGTTGGCACCATTTTCGGAACGATCGTCAGGATGGCTATCCCGACATTCATTGCCGTGATGACCATGCAAATCTGGGCCAGAACCTTCGAGCTGAAACCACCGCTGATGATATCCAATTGGTTTGATCCAAAGGATTATCACATAGCCTATTATTATTTCGCCGAAATCTACATCCAGTTGCTGCTCGTGCTCGCCGCACTGATGGCGATTCCGAAGACACGCGGATGGTTTCGGGACTACCCTCTGACAAGTTCCACCACGCTCATCATCGTTGCGACTGTCGTAAGCTGGCAGGTCGAGAAGGTCTGGGACACCAACTATCTCTACCATCGCACGCCGATCTGGTATCTGTGGACCGTTGGCTCGGGCATGTTGATCGCCAGTGCGCGCAATCTGCAAAGCCGAGTGCTGGCCATGGTGGTCGTGACGGTGGCTGTCCTGCTTCACCACGGCTTCACGTCGGCAAGCGCCTACATAACGGGCGGCGTTGCGCTGTTGCTCTTCTGGCCTGAGATATCAGTGCCGTCGCGCGTCAAAACGATTGTGTCCGAGATCGCGGCTTCGTCAATGTTCATGTATCTCAGCCATTATCAGGTGAAATCGGTAGTGATCAAACTGTTCCACCAGCCAATGCCATGGCTTTCGCTTTTCGTGGCCATCGGCTTCGGCATCGTCTCTGCCCGCATATACACCTGGGCCGAAAACAGGGTGCGTGCCTTTGTGGGCGCGCACCGTGGGAACGGCATCGGCGACATTCTGCCGCAGCGCACCCTTCAGTGACCCAGCGCCGCTGATTTAGCCTTCCGGCAGCAGCAGGCTTGCGTCCCCGTAGCTATAGAAGCGGTAGCCTTCCTCGATTGCATGGGCGTAGGCCGACTGCATCACATCAAGCCCCATCAGCGCACTAACCAACATGAACAAGGTCGATCGCGGAAGGTGGAAGTTGGTCATCAAGCCGTCAATCGCCCTGAAGCGATAGCCGGGCGTGATGAAGATCGACGTGTCCCCCGCGAAAGGCGCGATCGTGCCGTCGTCCTTGGCGGCGCTTTCGAGCAGGCGCAGACTGGTCGTGCCGACCGCGATGACGCGGCCGCCAGCGGCGCGCACGGCGTTGAGCCGCGCCGCAGTCTCAGCCTCGATCCGCCCCCATTCGGCGTGCATGACATGATCCTCGGTGTCCTCGGCTTTCACGGGCAAGAACGTCCCCGCCCCCACGTGAAGCGTCAGCGTTTCGCTTGCGATGCCCGCCGCCGTCAGCGCCGCGAGCAGGTCGGGCGTGAAGTGCAGCGCGGCGGTCGGCGCCGCGACGGCGCCATCTTCGCGCGCGAACATCGTTTGGTAATCTGCGCGGTCGTCGGCGTCGGTAGCGCGCTTGCCCGCGATGTAAGGAGGCAGCGGCATCGTGCCCGCGCGTTCGAGCAACACTTCGACCGGCTCATTGCCGGAAAAAGCGAGAATGAAGCTGCCATCGGCTAGCCGTTCCTCGGCGAGCGCCTCCACCCCCGCGCCGAAAGCGACCGTCTCGCCGACGCGCAGCCGCTTGGCATTGCGGACGAAGGCCTGCCAACGGCGGAGGTCGATCCTTTTGTGCAGCGTAGCACCGATCTTTGCCTCCCCCCGTCGGCCCTCGAGCTGTGCGGGAATGACGCGCGTGTCGTTGAAGACGAGGCAGTCGCCGGGGCGCAGCCACGATGGCAGGTCGGATACACCCGCGTCGACGACCTTGCCGCCGTCGACCACCAGCATTCGCGCAGCGTCGCGCGGCCGTGCGGGGCGGAGCGCGATGCGCTCATTGGGCAATTCGAAATCGAACGCATCGACGCGCATAAGGGTTCGCGCGCCTCCGGAAGTTTAGCGGATCGGCGCGTTAAGCTGATCGGCAGTGATGGCCGCCGCGGGTGCGGGCGCCGCCTCGGTCAGCATCGATGCCGGCGGCATCGGCTTGTTATCCGCGGCAACCGACACCTGAACCATGCGCGACATCACTTCGGGCGGCTCGCCCTTATGAATCGCATCGACATATTGCATCCCCGACACGACGCGGCCGAACGCCGTGTAGCGGCGGTCGAGTGCGAAGCGCGGCTGAAGCATGATGAAGAACTGGCTGTTCGCGCTGTCTTCGCTCTCGGCTCGCGCCATCGACAAGGTACCGCGCAGATGCGGGGTCACGTTGAATTCGGCCTTGATGTCGGGAAGCTCGGAGCCGCCCTGCCCGGTCGCGGTCGGATCGCCCGTCTGCGCCATGAAGCCGTCGATCACGCGGTGGA
>JAURVS010000464.1 GCA_030655355.1 Sphingopyxis sp. | reverse complement strand
GAGCGTGCCTTCGATGATCGTCACGCGGTCGGCCGCTTCGTCGCGGTCGGTGATGCCGCCGCCGCGCGGGCCGTACATGCCGACAGCATGGACTTCGTCGCAATAGGTCAGCGCATTATATTTGTCGGCAAGGTCGCAAATCGCGTGGATCGGAGCGACGTCGCCGTCCATCGAATAGACGCTTTCGAAGGCGATCAGCTTGGCCGCTTCGGGATCGTCGGCAGCCATCAACTCTTCGAGATGCGCGAGGTCATTGTGACGCCACACGCGCTTTTCGCAGCCCGAATTGCGGATGCCCGCGATCATCGAAGCGTGGTTGAGCTCGTCCGAATAGATGATGCAGTTCGGCAGAAGCTTGCCGAGCGTACCGAGCGTCGCCTCGTTCGAGATATAGCCAGAGGTGAAAAGCAGCGCGCCGTCCTTGCCGTGGAGGTCTGCGAGTTCGGCTTCGAGATCGATGTGATAATGGGTGTTGCCGCCGATGTTGCGCGTGCCGCCCGAACCCGCGCCGACGTCGTGCAGCGCCTCTTCCATCGCTTCGACGACCTTGGGATGCTGGCCCATTGCGAGATAGTCATTCGAGCACCAGACGGTGATCGGCTTCGGCCCGTTGTGGCCGGCAAAGCAGCGCGCGTTCGGAAACGAGCCCCGGTTCCGCAAGATGTCGATAAAGACGCGGTAGCGTCCTTCTTCATGCAGCCGGTCGATCGCGCGTGCGAAAATATCGTTATAGTTCACGTTGCAGCCCCGCAGTAAGGTGGCATCGCCACTCCCTCCGGCGGCGTTCGCTGAGCGCGGCAATAGCGACGAAAGCGGCCAAAATCCAGTGCGAACGATTCGCAACTTGTTGGACAAATTGTCCTATTACCGCGGCTTGATTTGTGCGCCGTTGTGATCAATCGCACCCCGACATGCCGGCGTCCCGGTTAGGGCGTTGCCCAACGAAACCTGAAGGAAATATCCGCCATGCGTCTTGTGATGATTACCTTGCTGGTCGCTGCCGGCGCAGCGGTGCCGATCCCGTCACCCGCGCGTGCCCCCGCGGCGTTCGAGGGCGCTTGGATGGATTGCCAGACATGGCGGGGGGCGGAGATCTGCGAATATACGCTTCTCGCGCAGCGCGGCGACCGGGTCTGTGGTCTTCAGCGTTACTTCGCCACAAACAGCTATTATGAGCAAAGGTTCGTCGGAGCAGTGAAGGCAAATGTCGCGCATATCGAAAAGATCTGCGGCGATCCGGGTTCGGAAACCGACA
>JAURVS010000093.1 GCA_030655355.1 Sphingopyxis sp. | reverse complement strand
AGGCCGCGGACATGCGTCACGCCCGAGGGATCGACCGAAGCGGCGAAGTCGGGTTCGGACGGCTTGCGTTCATAGATCGATCCGCGCAGGCTGACGCCGAGCAGCCCCTTGATGATCGGGCCGCTGAGGTTGAGGTCGAGCGTGGTGTCGTCGCCGAACTCGCTGTTTTCCTGAAAGCTGCGGCCGAGGGTGGCCGAGCCGGTCCAGCGATTGCGGACCTTCTTGGTGATGATGTTGATCACGCCGCCCAGCGCGTCAGCACCGTAAAGCGTCGATGCGGGACCGCGGATCACTTCGATCCGTTCGATCGCGTCGAGCGGCGGAATATGGTTGAACTGGTTGCCGCCAAAGCTGTTCGGATAAATGTCGCCATGGTTGTTCTGGCGGCGACCGTCGATCAGGATCAGCGTATAGTCGGAACCCATTCCGCGGATGCTGATCGTGCGCTGGCCGGTCTTGTCCGACGTTTCGCCGACGTCGACGCCCTCGATGTCACGCACCGCGTCGATCAGCGTCATATAGGGGCGCTCGCGCAATTCGTCGGCGGTCACCACGGTGATGCTGGCAGGCGCGTCGGTGATCTTCTGTTCGAAGCCCGAGGCGGTGACGACGATATCCGATCCTGCCGGTGCCTCGTCGCCGGCGTTTGCTGCGGCGGGAAATGCCATCAGCGCGGCGATAGCGATGATACAGGTGCCGCCGCCGAGACGGGCGGCCGAGCGATGGAAATTGGTCATGGATGTTGCCCCGATAATGCGAATGATTTGCAAAACTCGAAGCGCCACTGATGCGGGCGCGCGTCCGGGTCAATTGTGAAGTGGGGCCCGATCGGCGTCAGCAACACTTTGATACAAATGGGTTGAGCAAGAGGCTCTGTGCCGCCGATGTGGAGGCGGTCAGGCTGCGGATTTTTCTTCGCGCGGCAGCAACAGGCTGACGCCAAGGCCGCCAAGGCGGCTGTCGCGAAGTGCGAGGGCGCCACCCATCGCCTCGGCCGCCTTGTGGGCGGCCGCCAGTCCGATGCCAGCGCCGCCCGTTTCGCTTGCGCGCGCTTCGTCGAGACGGCGAAAGGGAAGCAGCGCTTCATCGCGCCGGTCGGGCGGGATGCCCGGGCCATTGTCGTCGACATCAATGGCATAGCGGTCGGGGCCATCCGCGCGCAGCGTCAATTCGACGCGGCCTGCATGGTGCCGCGCGTTGTCGATCAGATTGGCAAGGATGCGCTTGATCGTGATGGGGCGCGCCGTGACCAGTAATTCATCCGGGCCGCGATAGGCGATATCGTCGCCGAGGTCGGCAGCGGTGTCGACCACCGTCGTCAACAGCGCAGCGGCGTCGATCAATCGCGGCGCTTCTTCTTCGCCGCTTCGGAAATATGAGAGCGTGGCCTCGATGAAGCTTTCCATCTCGGCAAGGTCAGCCGTGATCGCATCGCGCGCTTCGGTGTCGGGGAGCAAGGATGCGCGTAAACGGAGCCGCTGGATCGGCGTTCTGAGGTCGTGTGAGACCGCCACCAGCGCCTGCGTCTGATCGTTCATCGCCTGGAGCAACCGGCCCTGCATCGCCGAGAAGGCGGAAGCAACTCTGCGCACTTCGGCGGGGCCGTCTATGACGATGGGGCTTGC
Organism: Sphingopyxis sp.; assembly: GCA_030655355.1. Lineage (GTDB taxonomy): Bacteria > Pseudomonadota > Alphaproteobacteria > Sphingomonadales > Sphingomonadaceae > Sphingopyxis. Next base: position 10,036 of record JAURVS010000093.1, on the reverse strand, counting down.
GCGGCCACCGTTCGTCCGGTCAGCCGCCTCGGCAAGATCGCTGAGCGGACGGACGAGCGCCCGAACCATCACCAAGGCGATGCCAAGCACCGCCGCCATCAGCAACAGATGGAGGAGAATGACGAGTTTCGGGTCTGGCGGCGCGTCGAGGTACGGGGTGAGGCGAAAAGTGACGAAAGTGCCGTCGGCGATCCTGAGCGCGCCGACAAGGTCGCGTTCGCCGCGCTGTGACGAAGGCATCAGGGTCAATCGCAGTTCGCGTGCAGCCAGTCCCGGCGCCGATTGAACGAGCCGCGCGCGAAGGTTCTGCAACTGCGCGAAGGAGGCGCTGAAATCGGTGATGACGGTGCGCGGAACCCAGTTGAGCGACAGGTCGCCCTTTGCAAGCTGATGAAGCTGGTCTCCCCGATCGCGCGGATGGTGCGCCAGCGCGGTGCGTTCAGCGACGCTTAGTTGGCGGCCAATTTCCACGATTTCTTGATCGGACAGAAGTTCACGTTCCTGCCAGCGCTGAAGCGCCAGATTGCCCAGCAATTCGAGGAGGATCGCGCAGACGAGCACAAGCAGGATTCGCCCGACCATCGCGCCGGGCAGGCGCAAATGCATCGGTCAGGCCACGACGACATCGGCGGCGAGCATATATCCGACGCCGCGGACCGTTCGAATGAGCGGGCGCATCTTGCGCCCGTCACCGAGCTTGCGCCTCAAGCGACTGACCAGCACGTCGATGCTGCGGTCGGTCGACGATCCAATGCGGCTGCGCGACAGTTCGAGCAAGCGTTCGCGGCCGATCATCCGCTGGGGATTGCGGAGCAGGGCCAGGAGCAAATCCTGTTCGGCGGCGGTGAGGTCGACTTCGGCGCCCGACGGCGCGATCAACTCGCGCCGCCGCGCATGATATTGCCAGGAAGCAAATTCGAAGCGCTCGGGCACGGGCGCATCGAGCGGAGTATGCGGATCGCGCATTCGGCGCAGGACGGCACGAACGCGCGCGAGCACCTCCGACCGGCCAAAGGGTTTCGCGATATAATCGTCGGCGCCGACGTCGAGGCCCGCAACCCGGTCGCTTTCCTGTCCGCGCGCGCTGATCATGATGATCGGTACGCGGCTTTGATTGCGGATCATCCGGCAGAGATCGATCCCGCTGTCGCCCGGGAGCATGATGTCGAGCAAGATCAGGTCGATCCGCCCCGCGCCCATGATCGACTGCAACTCGGCGCCGTCGCGTGCGCCGGTAACTTCATAGCCGCATTCGCGCAGGATGCGGGTCAGGAGCGTCCGGACGCCCGCATCGTCATCGACGACGACGATATGATGGGCGAGCGCCAGAGCCCGGTCGGGGAGGGGTTGAACAATCCCTGTCGCAATGTCCGGCAAGATAAGCTCCGTCGTTGGCAAATCCGCGCCCGGCATAGGGGCGTGGCGACGTGATAACTATTCGCATTATTGAAAAGATCAATTGCCGAGAATGATCGCGTAACGCGTTGCGCTATGCCCGCATCATGGCGTCGCAATTCGACCACGTTCGCGGGAGCATTGTTCGGGGCTGATGGTCCGGCCGCCGCTCCGCTGGAATGCGGAAGCGCGGCCGGACTCGCATGAAGCGCCGATCAGGTGGCGGGCTTGGCCTTCTCGGCATAGCGTCCGCGCACAAGGCTACCCTTCACAGCCTGCCCATCCTTGAGCAGATTATAGACCGGGCAGGTCGCCTCGACCGCCTGACGCAGCCCGTCGATCTCGGCCGCGGTCGCCGGGGTTTCGATATGCACCGTATATTTGATGTCCTGATAGCGTGGCGGTTGCGTGGCGCCCGAGCCGATACGCGGCGTAAGCTTGCCTTCGACGTGCACTTCGAGGCTATCGAGGACGACCTGTTTGGTTGCGGCCTGAATCTCGAAGATGTGCGTGAGGCAAGTTCCCAATACGCCGATCTGATGCTCCTCGACGGTCGGCGCGAGCCCATAGCCACCGAATTCCTTGCGACTGTCATGGACGATCTGGAAATTGCCTTCGCCGGTGCGCGTCGTGCGGATGCCGGTGGCGGGCTCGACGGTCGAGACGGCGCGCAGCGCATAGGCGCGCGGCGGATTGGTCGCAGCGCGCTTGTCGCGGCGCAGGATCGCGCCGCGCTTCTCGACGAGGAAGTCGCGGAGGCCCGGCGGCAGGTCGGCATCGCGCGTTGCGGGGCTGGGTTTCAGGATGATCTCGCCGTGCGGGATCGGATATCCGCCGCTGATAAGGTTGAGCACCGGCGATGTCTTCTCGACCGCTTGGCGCAATGTCGCGAGTTGTGCGTCGGTGGCGGGGGAATCGATATAGGCGACATAGGTGAGGTTCCGCGGATAAGCGACTTTGCGGGCCTTCTCCGTGGCCGGATCGTCGGGATAGCTTGTGAATTCGACGGCGATATGATCGACCGGAAGCTTCTGCGCCGCCGCCTGTATCGCAAACTCGTCGGCGATGGCGCTCGCGAGGACCGCGACTTCGGTATCCCACGACCCCGCGCCGAGATTATATCCGCCGAAATCGCGGCCGCTGTCGCTGAGATACTGGAAGTCGCGGATGCGCAGACGCCTGACGCCCGAGCGGCTTTCCGCGGTGACGCGCGCTTCAAGCTTTTCGGTTTCGGACCGCGTCTTCGCCTGTTGTTCAATCAGCGTGCCACGCCGTTCGAGCAGGTCGCGGAGCGATCCGGGGCTATCGGCAAATGCGGCCGCCGAGGTTGCCAGCCCCGCGAGGCCCGCGGTCAACAGGGCGGTGCGGCGAAAGGTTTTGCGTGAACGATGGTCAGACATGTTATTCTCCTTGGGTTTCAGTTAGGTAAGACGCAGATATTCAATCGATTGAGGCGCGGACGGTCACTCCAAGCCAGCGGGGGATGCCGGGTTTGTACTGGTTCCAGCTGGGCTTGAGGCCGGTGTCGACGTTGAAGACATTCTTCGCGACGAGGCTGACGTCGAAGCGACTGCGCGGCCAGGCGAAGCCGACCGACAGGTCGGTGACGCCCCAGAAGTCGGTCTTCGTGTAGCGCGAGAGACTGGTGTCGGGATAATAGCCGCTCTGGAAATTATAGTTCACATTGGCGTGGACGACGTGCCCGCTCTCGAGCGGATAGGAGAAGTCGCCGAAGAGATTGCCGCTCCATTTCGGCGCGCCCGCGAGCGTCTTGCCGCTTGCGTCATAATAGGCGCCGGCGGGATTGCCGCCGCCCAGTTCGCCGGGGTTCGCGGCGCGCGGGAAGCTGCGATAGCGCGCGTCGGTGTACGCCCCCGCGAAACGCAGCGTCGTGTAGGGGATGCCGAAATAGGCGACGTCGAGTTCAACGCCCTTCGAGCGAACCTTGGGCACATTGCCGAGCGCCGATAGATAAGCGGGAAGGCCGTTGTTGTTGAGCGCCGTCTGCACTTCGTCAAAGACAAAGCTGGGCTGGATGTAATTATCGATATCCTGCCAGAATCCGGTCGCGCTCACCGACAGCGTATTGTCGAAGAGCAGCGAGCGGAAACCGAGTTCATAGGCGTCGGTCTTTTCGGTGTCGGCCGGAACCGACTTGCCGCCGAGCGCGGTCGCGCCGACGATCTGCGAAATACCGGGCTTCTCGCCATGCTTGTACGTTGCATAGAGCGTATGGTCGTCGGTGACCTTGTAGGTCAGGCCCGTCTCGATCGTCGGCAGCGTCGCCGAATATTTCTCCGCCTCTGTCCGCTGATAGAGCGCTCCGACGCGCGCGGCGCGGATCGACTTTGCGGCGCCCACCTGCGAGCGCTGGAACGCCGAAAGCGCGCCATAGGTCGCGATGCCGAAATATTTCTGCGCGACGAAATCGGCGAGCGCGAGTTGCGCCGCGCTGTTGGTGCCCGTGAGTGCGCCCGCGGCATTGCTGTTGAAGCCGTTCAGCTGGACATTGTTGACCGCGGCGGGGTTGAGTTCGGCGCCGAACCCATTCGCCAAAATGCCCGACTGCGACCAGCTTTGCCGTTCTTCGCGCGTGAAGCGAAGTCCCGCGCTCACCGACAACCGGTCGGTCGCGTCCCAGATCAGGCTGGAATAAGCGGCATAGGATTCATTCTCGAACCGTTCCTTGCGCTGTGTGATCAGCCCGTTGACCGAATTGAGCAGCAGCGCGCGGCCCGCGGAATCGGTCGCGTTGGGAAGCGCCGGGTTGACGGGATCGAGCAACGCATATTGCGCCGCGGTCGCATACCAGGCGCCGCCGTCGGAGCCATAACGCTCGGTCTGGCTGTAGTTCGGGAAAGTGCCGTTGTAATAATAGAGCCCGCCGCGATAGCGCAACCGCGAGCTGAGCTTCGCATCGAGACGGAATTCCTGGCTCCATTGTTCGAAGCTCGTCTGCGTTCCGCGCGGCGCGCGCAACCATTCGAACGGCGTGTGCGATCCGGCGCCCTGCGAGAATTCATAGTCGCGCCAGCCGGTGATCGAACGCAGGCTGATCGCCGGCGTCAGGTCGAAGCGGAGGTTCGCGGTCGCGCCCTTGGTCGCATAGGTGTTCGGATATTCGCCCGCAGTGTTGACCTCCGACGCGTAATAATCGTCGACGGTATAATCCTGCTTCTGCGCGAACCAGCGGCGCTGGATGCGGCCGAATGCATCATTGCTGTAATCGACACGGCCGGGCAGGCCGGTCGCGGGGTTGATCCAGTCATAGGTTTCGGGGGTCTTCGTCGGGAAGGCGAAGCAATTTTCGCAGATCTCGCGGCCGGTCGGGGTGTAGTCGAGGCTGACAAGCGCCTCGAATCGCGGCGTCGGCGTAAACAGCAACTGCGCGCGCACATTGGTGCGGTCGGTGTTGCGCCAAGTGTAGTGGGTGTCATTCTTGTTCTTGAACGGGCCGTCGGCGGTCTCGCGATTGACGGTCAGGCGCACCGCCAGCTTGTCGTCGATGATCGGGCCGGTGAGCGCGGCGGTCGCGATAACGGTGCTGAGTTCGCCGAAGGTCACGGCCGCACTGGCCGAAGGTGTAAAGCTCGGTCGCTTGGTCTGGATAGAAATGCGGCCGAGGTTGGCTGCCTTTTCGCCATCGGCGCCGACGGGGCCGCGCTCGACCTCGACGGTTTCGACGTCGAGATAGTTGCTAAGCGCCGAGATCGAGCTGATGCCGTGGCTCACGCCATCGACCGAAACGCCGACGCTGGGATCGAGCACGCCGGCGCCAGCCGCCCAGCCGACGCCGCGAATGAAGATCGAGGCGGTGTTCGGGTTGTTCCAAGATGTGCGGACGTTGCCGATGCGATTGGCAATGTCGCGGAAGTTATTGACGTGGAATTTCTCCAGCTCCTCGCCGGTGACGGCGGAAACCGATTTCGGCAGTTCCTTGATCCGCGCCGCAGTCACCGTGATGGCATCGACCAGCTGGGCGTCGCCGACCGTGTCTTCGCGCTCCTCCGATATATAGGCCGAGCGGAACGGCTGCGGTTCTTCCGCTCGCGCTTCATTCGTCGGAGGTGGTGCGCTGGCAGGTGCCGGGACGCCGATGGCCGCACGCAGCCGCGCATTTTCCGCCTCGAGCTGACGGTTCTTTTCTTTCAGCTCCTCGATTGATTGCGCTTGAGCGGGCGTCGCGGCGATCACTGACGATCCGGCGAGAAAAAGGGCGAGGAGGCGTCCGTTTCTGTTGCGCACATGCGCAGCCCGGCGGGCAGGGTGCCCGCTGGCCAATGTTCCGATGGTCATATCTTATCCCTGTTCCGCAAGGTGGCGAGAGACGTGCATGCGCGCTGCCTTGCGAACCGGCGCGCCATGCCTGGTCGGCCGCGCCCTCGGGCACGGACCTCAAGACGTTTCGGCAGTCGGAACAGGTCATGCGGCCGCACGCCGGGAGGTTCGTCCCGGTTGGCGCGCGCGCGCCTGTTCAATTACCAAAGATGATATCGGGCGACGGATCAGCCGCAGCTGACCCATAGCCCCCTTTTGACGCGCAGCGTCAGATCTGGAGCGTGTGGCGCATCGTTTTTTCCCCCTGGTTGTGGAATTACGAAGCCTTCCGGCGGTCCGGTGGACTGGCGCGCTTTGCTTTGGTGACGCGGAGCAATCTGCAGCTCAATTCCGCGGGATAGGGACGCCGGTGGTAACGCGGGATGTCCAAATCCGATTAACTCAACTTATTTAGTTGGGTTTTTCTGTCAAGTAGATAACCCGGCGCATATTAAGAAATTTTCTCGTGAGAAATGGCCGTTTTGCGGGATTTCGAGCGAGCGCTGAAACCGCATTGCGTGGTCGGCAAGATTTTCTTTTGCGTTGAGGAGGCGGGCGCCATCAGTTTCTCGGGCTTGAGGGAGCAGGTGCCTGGTGACGCTGCAGCGCGTTTCGGGTCCCCGGTGCCGCCAAGAGCGGCAGCAAGCAGCAGCAAGCCCCATGGCGCGAGGCCGGTGCCGCCGGACGCCGCGTCGTCGCGAAGCCGCTCATTCAAGCGCGGCGTCCCGGCGCCGCTAGCGCGCCGGAGCATGGTGCGTGTCGCGGAGGAGCCGCAGCACCGCCTCGACCTCTTTCGGGGTCCCGACGGTGATACGGACCCAGTCGGCGAGGGGCGGGAAGGCGCGGCCGATGCGGATGTTCCGCTTTCCCGCCTCGGCGCGGAGAGCGTCGGCGGCTACGGCCCGGAAATAGACAAAGTTCGCGCGGCTTTCGGTGCGTTCGAGGCCGAGCGCATCGATCGCCTGTTCGAGCCGTTTTCGCCCGGCAAGCGTCCATTCGCGCACGCGCGCAATATAGGCCTGATCGGCCAGCGCCGCCGACGCAGCGGAGAGATTGAGGCGGCTCAGGCTGTGCGGCGCGCCGATTCCGGCATCGCGCAGACCCTTCGCTAGCGGTGTCGGCGCCACGGCATAGCCGATCGACAGCCCCGCAAGACCATAGGCCTTTGCGAGCGTGCGAAAGACGAGCACGTTCGCGCCGGTCCGAAGCAGCCGGATCGCGCTGCGCCCCGCGAGGTCATCATATTCGAGATAGGCTTCATCAACGACGACAAGCGCGCGTTTTGACGCTTCGCCGATGAAGGTGTCGAACGCCTCCCGATCGTTCGTCGTGCCCGACGGATTATGCGGGTTGACCAGATTGACCGCGAGCGTGTCGCTGTCGATCGCGGCAAGGAGTGCGGGAAGATCATTTTCCAGCCGCGCGTTGAGTGGCACGGGCTTGCCGACACCGCCAAGCGGCGCGGCGGCATCGACAAGTGCGGTATAGCCGGGCGCCGAATAGACAAAATTGCCGCCACCGCGACGCTGGCGCGCAAGATAAAGGCCAAGCGGTTCGAGAACTTCGCCGATCACGATCTGCTCGGATGTGACGCCCTCGATTGCGGCAATTTGCCGCGCAAGGGCATCGACCTCTTCCTGATCAACGTAACGCGTGATGTTTCCGAGCTGGCTCTGGATGGCCTTTGCGACCGAAGGTGAAGGACCGAAGGCGCTTTCGTTCAGATTGAGCCGGACGGCGGCTGCCCCGGACGTCTGTGCGTTGCAGCATCCCGGCACCGCAGCGGCGGCGAGCGCGACGCCGCTCACCGCCAGCCAGTCGCGACGGCTGAAACCGTCATGACCCTCGCCGATCATTGCGCCGACCATCAGAAATTGAACCCGAGGCGCGCATAGTAAAATGCGCCGCTGAAGCCGAAGGGTGAAAATTCGCTGTACGGAAAGACGCCGAAGGTGTCGGCGCCGGTCAGCGCCGGGGTCGAGGCGATATTCTTCGTCGGATAGATGTTGAAGATATTGTTTGCGCCGAAGGTCGCGGTGACATTCGGGGTTACCTGACCGGTAAAGCTGAAATCGGTGACCCACTTGGGTTTGAGCCGCTGGATCACGTCGACATTGCCCGCTGCGCCCGACGCGGTCGGGATCGTGCGATAGGGCGTCGACTGCTGCGCAATCAGGGCGACGTTCGCGGCCGTCTGGTTCGTGAGCGCAACCTGTTCGACCCGGCCATACCGCGTTCCGCGCACGTCGAAGGTAATCGCGCCGATCTTCCAGTTCGCGCCGATCGCTACCTTGTCGCGCGGCTGGCCATGTTCGAGGCGCGTCTGCTCGTTGATGTCGAAGATCGGCGTCGTGATGCCGAGCGCGGTGATCTGGCCGGGGGTCGCCGAAAGGCGGCGGATCTTCACGTCATTGTAATTGTATGCAGCGGTCAGCTTCAGTTCGCCCGCATTGCCCAGATCGACGGCATAGGCGGCGGTCACGTCGACGCCCTGCGTGCGCGTGTCGACCGCATTGGTGAAATAGCGCACCGACGTCACGCCGGGGATGCCGAGCGCGGCAAGATAGTCGCGGAGCGTCCGGCGTCCCGCGGCGTCGACGAAATTTGATGACAGAACGATCTGGTCGTCGATGTCGATGTGATAATAGTCGATCGATGCCGAAAGCTTGCCGCTCGCGAAGGTCAGGCCGCCGCCGTAGGACACCGCCTTTTCGGGCTTGAGGTCCTGTGCGCCCAGCGCTTGCGCCAAGGACGAACCGACCGGCGCGGTGCGGACCAGAACGAACTCGGGAAAGCCTGTGTTGTTGTTGACGACCGTGCGCGAACTGGTCGAGCTGAAATATTGCTGGGCAAGCGACGGGGCATGGAAGCCGGTGCTTATCGAGCCGCGGACCGCAAAGCCTGCCGGAAGAGCGATGCGCGTCGAAGCCTGACCATTCCAGGTGTCACCGAAATCGCTGTAATCCTCATAGCGTCCGGCGAAATTGATGTTCCAGCCGTCGACCGGTTCGGCGTCCAGTTCGGCAAAGGCGCCGATGGTGTCGCGGTTCGTGTCGATCGCATCGGCGGGCTGGATGCCCGCGAAGCCCTGCGAGCCGATCGTCGGAACACCCCCCGCGCTGGGTCCATCAAGGATGCGCGCCGGGCCATAGGCGTAGCTGTCGGGTTCCCCGGGAGTGATCTTGTAATAATCTTTCCGATATTCTGCGCCGATGGCGAAGCCGACCGGATTGGCCAGGCCAACCTCAAAATCATGCGAGAGGGTGAGGTTGGTCGTCCACTGGGCGTTCGCGAATTTGCCCGCATAGAAACTGGTCGGCGAACTGGCGCCAAGCGTGGCGTTGAGCGTGTTTTCCGGCCGATAGGCGATGTTGTTGCCGCCGTAGACGCTCGACAGGTCCCAAGCCCAGGAGCCGAAATCGCCGCGCAAGCCGAGCGCGCCCGAATAATCGATGCTTTTGGTGTCGATGAAGGGGAGGAAGCCGTCGGGATAGATGGCACGGACATTCTCATCCTGTCCGGCGCGGCGGAAGGAGGCATTGGAATGCGCCTTGCTGACGCGGTAGCCACCGAAGCCGTAAAGCTCGACGCTGTCGCCGAGCGGCTTCTCTAGATTGACGATGACGCTCGCGTCTTTGACGTCGCCCTGATCGGCGAAGCGCCAGACGTTGCGGTCGACGGTCGCCTCTCGCGGATCGAGCCGCGTGCCGGCGACGCCGCCGGGTGCGTTCTGGCCGAGGCCGGCGCCATAGCGCGCTGATAGCGGTTGCAGCGTCCCGGTTGGCGATATGCCGAAGTAGAATTGCCGCGTGTCGGGAAGTGCACGGTTTGCGGCCTTGTGGTCGCGGTAATAGCCGGTCGCGTTGATGAAGCCGTCGTCGCCGAGTTTAAGACCGCCGCCGAGCGAAAACTCATAGGTGTCGCCGCCGCCGTCATAGGTCGTGCCGGCGCTCGCCGAACCGTGAAGCGCGGTGTCTTCGCGCAGCAGGATGTTGATCACTCCCGCAATCGCGTCGGATCCATATTGCGCCGATGCGCCGTCGCGAAGAATCTCGACGCGGCCAATCGCCGCGGCGGGGATCTGGTTGAGGTCGGTCGGCGTCGATCCCTTGCCGATCGTGCCACCGGTATTGACCCAGGCGGCCGTGTGGAGGCGTCGTCCGTTGACGAGGACGAGCGTTGCGTCGGGCGACAGGCCGCGCAGCGTCGCATTATGGATATGCGTGTTGCCGTCGGGAGTGGTCGGCGTGGCGAAGGCGAAGCTCGGCGCAAGCTGGCGCAGAATCTCGGTCGTCTCCTGATAGCCCGACGCCCGGATATCCTC
>JAURVS010000456.1 GCA_030655355.1 Sphingopyxis sp. | reverse complement strand
GTCACCCATTGGACGAAGGGCGCGGCGGGCTGGACTTGCGACAGCGGCGCGATCGCCGAATGGGAAGCGCATCCGGCCGATATCTATAGCGCGATGATCGTGAGCCTGCGCGACTATGTCGAGCGGAACCGCTTTCCCGGTGTCGTGCTCGGCCTGTCGGGCGGTATCGATTCGGCGATTTGCGCGGCGATCGCCGCCGATGCGCTCGGCCCCGACAAAGTCTGGTGCGTGATGATGCCGAGCCGCTTCACCAGCCAGACGAGTCTCGACGATGCGGCAGGCTGCGCCGCGATGATCGGATGCAAGCTCGACACGATTTCGATCGTTCCCGCAGTCGAAGCATTTGATGCGATGCTCAGCGGCACATTCGCCGACAAGGACGTCGATATCACCGAAGAAAATGTCCAGTCGCGTATCCGCGGGGTGACGCTGATGGCGCTCAGCAATAAATTTGGCCCGATGCTGCTCACTACGGGCAACAAGAGCGAGATGAGCGTGGGATATGCGACCATCTATGGCGATATGGCGGGCGGCTATAATCCGCTGAAGGATGCGTACAAGATGACGGTGTTCGCCGTCGCCAAGTGGCGCAACGAGAATGTTCCGCGGCTTTCGCGTAACCCGGTGACTCCGGTGATGCCCGATACGATCATCACCAAGCCCCCGAGCGCCGAACTACGTCCCGACCAGAAGGACGAGGACAGCCTCCCGCCCTACCCGGATCTCGATCGTATGCTTCACATGCTGGTCGAAGAAGAGGCGAGCGTCGACGATGTGGTGGCGCGATATGGTTTTGATCGCGACACGGTGGTGCGGATCGAACGTCTGCTGATGCTCGCCGAATATAAACGCCGACAGGCGCCTCCCGGGGTCAAGCTGTCGACGCGCAATTTTGGCCGTGATCGCCGCTATCCGATTACGCATGGCTTCCGGACCGGCTGAGAAAGCGTCCAGACGCTCCATCCTCCCCGTCCAGGCGTGAACAATTTGTCGTCGCCACGCGGCCAAAGCGGCTATAGGCGCACCCCATGACCGTCGTTACCCGCTTCGCTCCCTCGCCGACCGGCATCTTGCATGTCGGCAATGTCCGCACTGCGCTCCATAACTGGCTGTGGGCGCGCAAGCATGGCGGGCGCTTTCTGCTGCGCATCGACGACACCGACCTTGAACGGTCGAAAGAGGAATATGTCGACGCGATTCGGGCCGACCTTGGCTGGCTCGGTTTCGATGTCGATGGGGAAGAGCGGCAATCGGCGCGTTTCGCGCTTTATGAAGCGGAATTTGCCAAGTTGAAGGCGGCGGGCCGCGTCTATGCCTGTTACGAGACACCCGAAGAGCTGGATATTCGCCGCAAGATCCTTCTCTCGCGCGGACTGCCCCCGGATTATGAGCGCAAGCCTGCTGACGCGCCAGTTCCCGACGACGTGGCACCGCACTGGCGCTTCCGGCTCGATCATGACGCTGCGATTGAATGGACCGATCTAGTGCGGGGGCCGCAGCATTTTGAACCCAAAACAATGTCGGATCCCGTGGTGCGCCGCGCCGATGGCAGTTGGCTCTATCTGTTGCCGAGCGTGATCGACGATATTGCGATGGGCATCACGCATGTCGTGCGCGGTGAAGATCATGTGTCGAACACCGCGACACAGATTCAGATGTTCGCGGCGCTTGGCGCTTCGCCGCCGGCCTTCGCGCACGAAGCGCTGCTCGTCGGGACCGAGGGCAAATTGTCGAAACGGCTGGGCTCGCTCGGCATGGCAAGCCTGCGCGATGAGGGGATCGAACCGATTGCGCTCGCCGCGCTGCTCGCACGGCTGGGGACGAGCGATCCGGTCGAGCCGGTGACGCGCCTCGCTCCGCTGATCGAGGGAATCGATTTCGCGCGCTTTGGCCGCGCGCCCGCGCGTTTTGACGAGGCCGAGCTTGCGCTGCTCAACCAAAAAATCTTGCACCACACCGATCGTGACGCGATTGCCGACCGCCTGCCCGCGGCGATCGACACGGCGCGCTGGAATGCCATTCGTCCGAATCTGCAGACTGTGGCCGAGGCAGCCGAGTGGGTCGCGGTGTTCGACGGACCCTTCACTCCCACAGCCGCCGATGAAGCCGATCGGGCGGTGCTTGCCGCCGCGGCAGCAGCGGCGCCGGCGATCGATTGGAGCGCAGATCCCTGGCACGCGCTGACCGGCGCGGTGAAGGAGGCGACCGGCGCCAAGGGCCGCGCGTTGTTCCTCCCGCTCCGCCGCGCGCTGACCGGGCGCGATCATGGCCCGGACATGGCCGAATTGCTGCCGCTGATCGACAAGGACGAAGCGGTGGCGCGGCTTTCGGCCGCCTGACGCGCGATAGATTGAGTACCGCATTTTTGCCTATCGTTCCGCTTGACAAGACAAGTTATGATATAATATCACTTTATTCTGACTTGGCCGACGACGATGGTCAAACGCCGCGGGGCCGGGTCTTGTAAGGCAAGGAGAGATGCCATGACCCTGATACCCTTGATTTCGTCGATATTGGCGGCGCCTGAGGCAACGACGGCGCGCGTCGGCGCGTCGGCGGTTTTGCCGCGCAATAGCTA
>JAURVS010000082.1 GCA_030655355.1 Sphingopyxis sp. | reverse complement strand
CTCGAGACGCTGGCGATCGAAGCAACGATTCCGCTGTTCGTTGGGGTGTTGATCGCGTGGATACTGCTCGTCCGCGCACCCGATCTGGCGATCCCGACCTTCGCCGCGATCGTCGGCGCGCGCTATTTCCTGTTTCGGACGATGTATGGCGAGATCGTCTATCGGGCGCTCGGCGCTGCGATCCTGCTCATTGCTGCGCTGGCCCTGTTTGGGTTGAGCCTTCCGCTCAACCTCGGCTTCCTTGTCGGCGCCATCGAACTGATCGCCGCCGCAGCGATCCTCCGGCGCTGGCGCGCACGCAATTGAGCGCGTCGCCCCTCCACCCCCCGGTCAAACGCTCGGTCACCATCGCCGGTCATCCGACCTCGATCAGCCTCGAACCGATGTTCTGGGATGCGCTGGAGGCCGAGGCGGCGCGGCAGGCCTTGCCCGTCAACGCGCTTGTCGCGCGGATCGATGTCGAACGGATGGACGCCGATGATCCGCCGAACCTGACCTCGGCGATCAGGCAATGGCTGTGGCGGAGCGTCCAGCCAGACTAGCCAGTCCGACTAGATCGCCGCGTAGACAGCCAGTCCGAACGCCGCACCCTTGTCGGGCGCATGGTGGAGGAACAACGACGGTTCGATCAGTTCGAGTTCCATGATGTGGAGCTTGCCCGCCGCATCGCCGACCATGTCGACACGCGCATAGGTGGGCGATGCCGGGGCGGCCGCCAGTGCTGATGCCGCGAGCGCCTGTGCGGGTTCGCTGGCTTCCCATGAAGTCTCGCGCCCGCCGAACTGTTCCTGCACGCGGAAATCGCCCGCCGCGGGGCGCTTGACGATCGCGTGGCTGAACTTGCCGCCGAAAAAGAAGAGCGAATATTCGCCCTCGGTCAATATGCCCGCCATCAGCGGCTGGACGAGCCGCCGCTGTCCCAGCGCGTCGGCGGGGACCGGCGCGCCGGGCGCAATGCGGTGCGTGCCGTCGGCGCCGCCCGAGATTGCGGGTTTGATCACGACCTCGTCGGCGCCGAGCGTTGCGCGCGCGTCGGCGAGCCCATCGGCATCGAGCGCCGCGACTTCGACCGTCGGCACCACGGCAACGCCGTTGGCACCGAGTTCGGCGAGATAGGCTTTGTCGCTGTTCCAGCGCAGTACCGGCACTGGATTGACCACCGGCAGCGCTTCGCGCTCCAGCCGGTCGAGCAATGCATACCAGGCTGCAACATCGCGCTGATAGCCCCAGACGAACAGCGGCAGGACCAGATCATAGCCCGACAGGTCGCCGGGATCGGTCCACACCTGCTGCTCGACGATCAGCCCGGCAGCGGTCAGCGCCGCCGCCTTGCGGGCAAAGGCGGGCTGCCACTTCTCATAATAGTCGGGCGCCGGGACGAGAATCGCAACGCGCGGTTGAAAGGGCATCTACCGCCCCAGCAATCCGCGCGCCTGTCCGGCGATATGCGACAGCATCGCGCCGTTCGGATTCGGGATCATCCGCGCCCGGTCGACCGTCGCGCGGAATTGCTCGACGCGCGAGGCATGGTCGGTGAGCCATTTGGTCACCGCCGTGTCGAGGTCGCCCTTGGGCAGTTGCGCGAGGAAGCTCAGCCGCATCTGCTGGAAATCGCGCGCGAGGCTGTTGACCAGAAGGCGTTCCCACGGATCGGCGGGGCTCATATGCGCCGCCAGCGTCTGTGCCCAGTCGAGCCCGAGCGCTTCGCCCAAATGGGTGAAAGCGCGGGTCACGGCAATCTCGTCGTCGCCGCGCCGTTCGGCCAGGTCGACGATGCCGATCGCGCCGTCGGTCTTGAACAGGCGAACGACCGCCGCTGTCAGCGGCTCGGGCGCACCGGCGTCGAGCAATTGCTGCGTCAAGCTGTCCCACTGGCGCTTGACCGACGGGCTGAGCAGCGCGTCGACGCCGGTCATCAGGCGATCGACGCCGGGCTCGAGCCGCGCAACGACAGGGCCGGGCTGCGACAGCGCCTGCGTGACGCGAAGCAAGTCGGCCATTTGCGAGGTCATAGCCGACGATGCCTGTGTGAAGAGCGACAGCCGCACGGCTTCATCGATCTTGGCAGCGTCGAGCGCCGCCCAGATCGCGGGCATTTCGAGCAGGCGCTCGACCGCGACGAACGCCGCGGCGATATCGCCGAGCGCGCAGCCTTCCTCTTCGACCAGTTCGAACGGATGGACGATGCCCATGCGGTTGATGATGCGGTTCGCGATCTTCGTCGCGATGATTTCGCGGCGCAGCTGATGATCGGCGATAGCTCCGGCGAAATCGCGCTGCATCTCGGTCGGGAAGGCCGCAGCAAGGTCGCTGCCCAGCGCCGGATCGTCGGGCAGATCGCTATTCTCGATCGCTTCCTGCAGCGCGAGCTTTGCGGTCGACAGCAGCACGGCGAGTTCGGGGCGCATCAGCCCGCGCCCTTCGGCAGCGCGACGAAGCAGTTCGTCGTTTGCGGCCAAGCCTTCAACCTTGCGGTCGAGCCGGCCCGAAGCCTCGAACGTCTCCATCAGCCGGACGAGCGACGGCACCGCCGCCGATCCGCCCTTTTCGGCGATCGACAGCGCAAGCGCCTGCAACCGGTTGTCTTCGAGTACGAGCGCCGACACATCGTCGGTCATCCGCACGAGCAACGCATCGCGCGCTTCCTGCGCGAGGCGGCCTTCGATCATCTCGCGGTTCAACGCGATCTTGATGTTGACCTCATTATCCGAGCAATCGACGCCCGCACTATTGTCGATGAAGTCGGTGTTGATCCGTCCGCCCTTTGCCGAGAAGGCAATGCGCGCTGCCTGCGTCGTGCCGAGGTTCGCACCCTCGCCCACCGCGCGAACACGCAAATCCTCGGCATCGACGCGCAGCGCGTCGTTCGCAGGATCGCCGACTTCGGCATTATTCTGGCTCGCCGCCTTCACATAGGTACCGATGCCGCCGAACCACAACAGGTCGACTGGCGCCTTCAGGATCGCCGAGATCAGCGAGCCGGGGTCAATTTCGGATACCGACAGGCCGAGCAGCGTCTGCACTTCGGGGCTCAGGGGGATGCTCTTCTGGCTGCGCGGAAAAATGCCGCCGCCCTTGGAGATCAGCTTGGCGTCATAATCGGCCCAGCTCGACCGCGGCAGGTTGAACATCCGCTCGCGCTCGATCCAGCTTTTCGCGGGATCGGGATTGGGATCGAGGAAGATGTGGCGATGGTCGAACGCAGCGGTCAGCTGCAGCGCCTTCGACAGCAGCATGCCGTTGCCAAACACATCGCCCGACATGTCGCCGCAGCCGACAACGCGGATCGTGTCGGTCTGCACGTCGACGCCCATTTCGGCAAAATGGCGCTGAACCGACAGCCACGCTCCGCGCGCGGTGATGCCCATCGCCTTATGATCATAGCCGTTCGAGCCGCCGCTGGCGAACGCGTCGCCGAGCCAGAAATCGCGTTCCATCGCGAGGGCATTGGCGACGTCGGAGAAGGTGGCGGTGCCCTTGTCGGCGGCGACGACGAAATAGGGATCGTCACCGTCGTGGATCACGACGCCCTTAGGATGCACGACTTTGCCCGCGACGAGATTGTCGGTGATCGACAGCAAGGAGCGGATGAAGATACGATAGCATTCGGTGCCCTCGGCAAACCACGCGTCGCGGTCGATCGCGACGTCGGGAAGCGCCTTGGGATAGAAGCCGCCCTTCGCGCCGGTCGGCACGATGACGGCGTTCTTGACGCGCTGTGCCTTCATCAGCCCGAGGATTTCGGTGCGGAAGTCGTCGCGGCGGTCGGACCAGCGGAGGCCACCGCGCGCGACCGGGCCGGCGCGCAGATGGATGCCCTCGACCCGCGGCGAGTAAACCCAGACTTCGCGCCATGGCAGCGGTTTGGGCAAGCCGGGAACCAGGCTCGAATCGATCTTGAACGCCAGCGCCTCTTCAGCCGCAGGCGCAAACGCGTTGGTGCGCAGCGTCGCGCCAATCACGGCGTGGAAGAGCCGCAGGATGCGGTCCTCGTCGATCGACTTGATGTCGGCAAAGCCCGCGAGAATATCGGCTTCGAGCGCCGCGGCCCGTCCGGCATCGCGCGCCTTCGGATCATGGAGCGCCGAGAAACGTTCGATCAGCGCCGCGGTCAGCGACGGCGCATGTCGCAGTGCGCTGACGACGGTGTCCATGCCATAGGCCGACCCGCCCTGCCGCAGATAGCGGAACCACGCGCGCAGCCAGACGATCGCACGCGGATCGGTCTGATTGGTGAGCACCAACTCGTTGAATGCGTCATTCTCGGCCTTGCCGCCGAGCACCGCGGTGATCGCACCTTCGAGAACCTCGGCGTAGGGGATCAGCGCCAGCTCATCGACATTGGGCGGCAGGCGCAGTGTGAAATCATGAATGACGATCGGCGGCTCGTCATCGTCCTCGGCGCCCGGCGCCCGGCTCTGCCCGAGCGCGGTCGGAATTTCCTCGAGGACTTCGAAGCCGAAATGTTCGAGCGCGGGCACGACGTCGGACAGCGCCAGCGGACCGACCGAGCTGTAGACCTTAAGCCGCAGCCGGTCGTCGCCGTCGAGGCTCTTGCGCGCAAGCCGGACGCTGCGCGGATTGTCGGCGTCAAGGTCGCGAAGGCGCAAGATGTCGTTCGCCGCTTCCTCGGGATTATAGAGATTGCGATAGTTGGGCGGGAAGGTCGGCGCAAACCGCGCCGCGAGCGCCGCCGCACGTCCCGGATCGCCGCGCTTCGCGAGCGCCGCTTCGACCTCGGGCTGCCAGCCGCGCACCATCTGTTCGAGCTGCGCATTGAGCGCTTCGGTGTCCGGCACGACGCCGCCGGCTCGAAGGTCCAGCGTGTAGCGAAGCAAGGCCGCGCCGCCGTCTTCGAGGACCATCGTCCAGCCGATCACACCCGCTTTCGCTTCGCGCACCAGCAAGGCTTCGACCGCGATACGGCGACCGGTCGACACTTCGTCGCGCGGCAACCAGACAAAGGCGAACAGGTGTCGGCCGAGCGCGCTCTGCACCGTCACGACCTTCGGCCGCGGCCGGTCGGTGATCGACATCGAGGTCAGAACCAGCTCTTCGAGCGACGCCGCGTCGAACGCGATCAGCAGGTCGTGCGGCAGCGCGGTCAGCGCATGCGCGAGCGCTTTGCCCGCGTGGCCGGTCGGATCGAAGCCGAATTTCGCCATCAGCGCTTCGAGCTGTGCGCGCAGCACCGGCACCTTTGCGGGCGGCGCCGAGAGCGCAGCGCTCGTCCACAGGCCGGCATGGATCGACAGCCGCTCGACCGTCTTGCCCTTCACTTCGGGAATTATGACGAGGTCGAGCAGCACGCGGCGGTGCACTGCCGACAGGCGATTCGACTTGATCAGCAGCGGGGCATGGCCACCGCCCGCTTTTTCCTGCGCGTCGAACCATGCAAAGGCGGCCTCAAGCGCGGCAGGCGACAAGAGTTGACCGTCGGCGCTTTCGCTGATGCCGAGCGGCTCCTGAACCTTGCCGTCGCGCGTGCGCCATTCGTGGCCGAGCTGGGTCATCGCTCCGCCTTCGAACCAGCGCAGCAATTCGGCGGCTTCACCCTCGACGCGCATCGCGGCATCGGCGAGCATCGCGGCACGCATCGCGCGCCAGTCGCGCACCGCGGCGCGCACATCGCGCAGCGCCGCTTCGAGCCCATCGAGCAACCGGCGACGCGCACGCGCATCGCCGCGTTCGAGCTCCATATAAATGACCGACTCGCGGGCAGGCCCTTCGCCCGCTTCCTGCAAATGGCCCTTGGCATCGCGCTTCACCGCGACGACGGGGTGGAGGATGCGGTGAACCGCAAGCCCTTGCGCCGCAACGGCTTGCGACGTCGAATCGACGAGGAAGGGCATATCGTCGTTGATGATGACGAGCCGCATCCGGCGGTCGGTACCATCGGCCGCCATCGGTTCGAGCAGCAGCGACGGCGTTTCGGCGGCGCGTTCGAGCGACGCGCGCCCGGCAAACTGGCCTGCATCTGAAAGCGCAGCCTTGTCCATGTCGTCGCCCTCGCCGGGCAGCGCGCTGCCCCGCAGCGCAGCCAGATAGGCGGCGGCGATTTTGGGGGGAACTTTGGCGGTAGAGGTGGTTGGCGTGTCCGTTTCCGGCGTTTCGGACAAAATCTGAGGCATAAAGTGCAGCATCCCGAACAAAAATGAGGGATCCCAGCCGACGATCGGCGGGGGCCCGTTCGCTGCGACCCCCTATGCGCCTGTGGCGCGCGCGGCTCAAGGCCTCGTTCGCGCGCTCACGTTAAATTATTTCAATTTTTGGATTGTCTGTTGCGCGAACGCTCTCAACCGCCGTGCGTAATCGGAACCGCCTTCTTTGCAAGCTTAGCGATCAGCCCCGGATCGTCCGCTGCCTTGGCAACGATACCGATATGCCCGCCCGGCATGGCGCGCGCGATCAGCACGACAAATTCGGCGTCACCCGCGTCATGTTCGAGAATCAGCGCAGGATGCGCGCGGCGTAGAGCCTCGAGTTGCTCATCAACTCGCTCGCCCGCTTCGTCAGCAGGCTTGCGACGCGCGCGCGCGTCCTTGACGAGCCCCTTGAGTCCGCCCGGGTAGTGATCGAGATAGGTGGCGAGTTCGCCGCGGCCGACGCCTTCTTCCTTGGCGTGACCGAGCACGCAGGCATATTCGGCGAGGCGCGTCTTGTCATAGTTCGCGCCGAAAACCAGCTTCACAATCGGCGTCATCGGCGCGCGATCCTGAACCGCCAGCCCGGCATCGTCGAGCAATGCCGCAAATTCTTCGGGTTGATCTTCGGCGGCGAGCGCAAAGTCCCACGCCTTGGCGACCGCCTGATAGAGTGCGCCCCGGCTCCGGCTATCCGCTGCGATCGCGCGCTCGGCGGTTTCGCGGGCAAGCGCGAGCCAGTCGGCGAGCTCGGCACTTTGCGTCAGTTCGAGCGGCTCTTCGCTATCGTCGATCTGCGCAGCCGCGTCGAGGTAGAGTTCGCCAGCACTGCCAAGCGCAGCAAAGCCGGGCGCCGCCTCGGCAGCGACCTCATCGTCGAGATGCTTCGAATCGGGGCCGTCGGCCCACACGGGGACGGGAGCAGTCAGCGGGGCCGCGCTGCGCAACGCCTGCTCGACCGAAAGCTGCAACTCTTCCGCCTGGTCAGCAGGAAGCGCTTCCTTCCAGTTGATCACACCCATGATGAAATCGATCGTGTCGTCGTCGGACGAGAAAGGCAGCAGGATGCCGCGATACATGATCGTCGTGCCGCGATCGTTGACGAACTCGGCCTCGAAGCCGATCGGCGCGCGGTTGGCGATGATCTGGAGATAATGGTCGGTCAGCCGCGACAGCAGCGAGCGGCCGGGGATCTGGCTGATATAATGGACCTCTTCGCCGATCTGCGACTCTTCGCGCAGCCGGTCCCCGAGGAATGCGATGCCGGGATTTTCGACGCCAGCGGTGAAGTCGAGCAGCACGGCATGCGATCCGAAATCGGCACGTTCGAGATCAAGATCCTCGACCGAGGGATAGGCGCGGTCGGCAAGCAACGAGGCCCAGTAATTATAGGCCCGCACCTGCATCCGCCGCTCATCGACACCGACGGCCGCGGGCGCATCTATCGCCCCGTCATCCTGATCGTGGCTGCCCGAAAGCAGTCCGCGCATGCTGTCCATCATTTGTCCCCAGTCGCAATCATTCGGCAATGTCATGCACCGGAACTGGTAAAAGCCGCGTAAACGATATCGAAATGGGGAGCGGGGCTGGACGTACGGCCAGCGCCCCTCATTATCCCACCGAACAAATCTCATAAGTCATTTATGCATGGCTACATCACAAGAATATTCCATGCATAAATATTGATATCCAGATAAATCCCTTATTTTTAGCTCTAAATCACCTACCTTCCTTTCCCCAACATGCTGACCTATATCGGTTGTGCATGGTATTTTGCATGCAGCCTATGGAGGCAGAAATGGCGAGCGGTGATTTGGGCAGCGAAAAGCTGCGCTGGATATTGTGGGCGGGCTGGAATGGAAAATGCCCCGAATGCGGCAAGGGGCATATGTTCCGGTCGTGGCTGAGACTCGCCGAGCGCTGCGACAATTGCGGTCTCGACTTCAGCTTTGCGCAGCCCGACGACGGCCCGGCTTTCTTCTCGCAATGCATCGTCGCCTTTCCGCTGACCTTCGTCATCGTATGGCTGCAGATCGTCTACAGCCCGCCGCTGTGGATCCATCTCGTCTTTTCGATCCCGGTCATGGTGATCGGATGCGTGCTGCCGTTGCGACCG
>JAURVS010000446.1 GCA_030655355.1 Sphingopyxis sp. | reverse complement strand
CGACAAAGACGTCGGAGATGGGCGAGTTGGTGATCCACATCTTCGCGCCCTTGAGGCGATATCCGCCCTCGATCTTTTCGGCGCGGGTGCGCATCCCGCCGGGGTCGCTGCCGGCGTCGGGTTCGGTCAAACCGAAGCACCCGACGAGTTCGCCCGACGTGAGCCCGGGCAGAAATTTCCGCTTCTGCTCCTCGCTGCCATAGGCATTGATTGGATGGATCACGAGCGAGCTTTGCACTGAACAGGCCGAACGATAGCCCGAATCGACTCGTTCGACTTCGCGCGCGATCAGCCCGTAGCTGACATAGTTCAGCCCCGCGCCGCCATATTCGGGATCGATCGTCGCACCCAGCAGGCCCAGCGCGCCCATTTCGGACATGATCTCGCGGTCGAAGCGTTCGTCAAGAAACGCCGAGGTGACGCGCGGCAACAAGGCATCGGTCGCATAGGACCGCGCCGTATCGCGGACCATCCGCTCCTCTTCGCTCAGCTCGGCGTCAAGCTGAAGGGGGTCGAGCGGATCGAGCGCTTCGATGCGCTGCGGGTCGGCGAGGGCCATGGAACGGGCTTTCTCTAAAGGCGGCAGCCCTTGCGGAATGCGCGCTATGGTGTCGGATCGGCCTCATTGCGGGCCATCGCGGCAGCGGGGCTGTCGCGCGGCTCCAATATCGCCGCGGTCTCGATCAGGTCAAGCGCACGCCGTGCTTCATGATAACGACGCGCCTCGATCAGCCAGTCGCCCGCTGCGGCAGCGCCGGGCATCGCCTCGACCTCGGCAATCGCCAGATCGGCCTGGCCCGCGCCGAGATAGCGGCGCGCGCGATCGAGACGCTCGGAGGCACGCGGCGACTGTGTTCCCGCGGCGCGCACGACGAACAACTCGCCCAATTCGCGGCGAAGCCCGGTCCACAGGCTGCCGCTGCCGTCGCCGCCACGCCCGACAAGCTGCGGCGCCAATGTATCGAGTTCGGCACGAAGCTGTTCCAGCGTCACCGGTTCGCGCGATGTATCGATGATCGTCTTCACCGCATTCGGCTGGTCGTCGCCGAAACGCAGACGAAGCTGTGCGTCGAGATAGCCTAATGAAAGACCCCGATCGAGCGCCCGCCGTACGGCAAAGGCGACGAGCAATCCTTCGGCGCGCGACGCATTGCCCGACGCCGATTCGGCCTCGAGCGTGATGCGCGACAGGCGTTGTTCCAGTTCGGCGACGCGCACGCCAAGCGCGTCAGCGCCGTCGACCGGCGCCACCACCAGCGGCTGGCTGTTTGCGCCACCCTTCGCGACCCCGTCTGCGACCAAAAGCGGATTTCCGGTACCAGCCGGCGCTGCGCTGACTTTGACCGGAAATGTATCACTCCCCGTCAGCCAGCGATTGACCGCCCATCCACCCGCGGCGATGCCGATCAGCAGCAGCAGGAAGGCGCCAAGGGCGATGGCACGAAAAGATAGTCCCCTCGCCGGGACCGCCTCGTCCGCAGGCGAGGAGGTGTCGATGCTGTCGATTACCATATTTCTCTTTCGAACGACCCTATTTTGCGCCCTTGTGCCACAAAGCATGCGCTTGTGCCAACATTGCGACATCATCGGGCTGTGCCGCAATCGCCAATTCGCGCCATCCGTCGCCAGCAGCGGCCGCGACGGCGGGGCTGATCGCGACGAGCGAGAGATGGTCCCGCGCGCTGCCGACAAGGTCGGACATGCGGGTTGCGGCGCGCACCGAATGCGCAAGCAATGTTGCGGGCGCGGCAATTAGTTCGGACCATAGCGGCGGCGGCGAAACTGGGTCGACCGAATAGCAAGGCAGCGGCGTGATAGCGATGCCCGGCGAGCCAAATGCGGACCGGTTGCGGCCGCAAAGCCATAATATATTTCGGATATTTTGTGACGCCATATCGTCAAGAAGCCGCTGAGCATTGGTAGACCCGGCCATAGCCACCGTAAGTCCGGCGACCTTGGCAGCGCGTGCCGTCGCCGCGCCAACGGCATAAACAGGCAGCGACGAGAGGCGCGCGATGTCCGGCCCCGCAAGCCGGGCTGCGGCGGCGCTGGTCAGCAGCAGCGACTCGAAATTTTCGGCGGCAGGCACCTGCCAGTCAATCGCGCGCGCGGCAAATAGCGGAACCGCATATACGTCGAGCCCCAATGCTCTGGCGCGCTTGATCGTGGCAGCATTGCCCGGTTCAGGCCGCGTGACGATCAGCGGCATCGCGCCGGTCATGCCGCGAAAAGACGCCGTACTGTGTCGGGCGCTTCGCTGAGCAAGTCATGCGCCAAAGTGGACGCAGCGTCCGGATGATCGATAAGAACATGCCCCGCGGCATGATCTGCACCATCGTCGGAGAAAATCTCGGCATCAAGGCGCAGCGCTCCGTCATCTTGCCAATGCGCATGCGCCGCCACCGGTGAACGGCAGTCGCCGCCAAGCGCCGCTAAAAACGCCCGCTCGGCGGCCACGGCGAGATGTGTCGGCACATGATCCACTGCGGCAAGCAGTGCAAGCGTTGCACGATCGTCGGAGCGGCATTCGATCCCGATCGCGCCTTGCGATGCCGCGGGAAGCAGACCGGCCGCCTGCACGCTGCCGACATCATGCATTCCCAATCGGTCGAGACCCGCCGCCGCGAGCAATGTGGCATCGGCCTCTCCCGCGGCCAGCTTCGCGAGCCGCGTCGCGACGTTTCCGCGCAGCAGCACGGTTTCCAGATCGGCGCGAATCCGCTTCACCTGCGCGGCGCGGCGCGGGCTGCTCGTGCCCAGACGAGCGCCTGGCGGTAGATCCGCGATCTTTGCCGCGTCGATTCCCTCGCGCACCACCAGACGGTCACGCGGGTCGGCGCGTTCGAGCATCGCACCGAGCACAAAGCGCAGATCGCGGATCGTTTCGACATCCTTCAGCGAGTGGACCGCGATGTCGATCGCCCCGGCATCGAGCGCGGCATCCAGTTCACGTGTCCATAGCGACTTGCCGCCGACTTCGGCGAGCGCGCGGTCCTGAATCCGGTCGCCCGTCGCGGTCATCGGCACGATTTCGAGCGCTGCAAGGTCGATGCCATGGCTGGCAATCAGCGCCGCGGCCGCCATATGCGCCTGAGCCATCGCGAGCGGCGAGGCCCGCGTACCGATACGCAACGGATTTTCGGGGGTCGGAAGGTGATTCATCGATCCGCTGCTAGCGCGGCTTGCCCTGCTGATAAAGGGGCGGGTAAAGGAACGCGCAATAATATGACTCTGATCCTCGGCCTTGAATCAAGCTGCGACGAAACCGCAGCAGCCCTTGTCGACAGTGACCGGCGCATTCTGGCGCATCGCGTCGCGGGGCAGGAAGCCGAACATAGCCCCTATGGCGGCGTCGTTCCCGAGATTGCCGCGCGCGCGCACGTCGACCGGCTCGCGCCGATCGTCGAAGGTGTGCTCGCCGACGCCGGTATCGCGCTTGCCGATGTCGATGCGATCGCCGCGACCGCCGGTCCGGGTCTGATCGGCGGCGTGATGGTCGGCCTCGTCACCGGCAAGGCGCTCGCGCATGCCGCGAACAAGCCGCTCATCGCAGTCAATCATCTCGAAGGCCATGCGCTCTCGCCGCGCCTCGTCGAACCCGGCCTAGGCTTTCCCTATTTGCTACTGCTCGTGTCGGGCGGGCATTGCCAATTGCTGCTGGTCAAAGGCGTCGGCGACTATCGCCGCCTCGCGACGACAATCGACGACGCCGCGGGTGAAGCGTTCGACAAGACGGCAAAACTGCTCGGCCTCGGCTATCCCGGCGGCCCTGCGGTCGAACGCATCGCGCGCGACGGAAATCCGCACGCCGTCCCGTTACCGCGCCCGCTCATCGGCAGCGCCGAGCCGCACTTCTCCTTCGCCGGGCTCAAGAGCGCGGTTGCGCGCGCAGCAGCCAGCGGCGAACATAGCGTCCCCGATCTCGCCGCTTCATTTCAGCAGGCGGTCGTCGACTGCCTCATCGACCGCAGCCGCATTGCGCTCGCCGCCTGCCCCGACGCGACCGCGTTCGTTGTCGCGGGGGGCGTTGCCGCCAACGGCGCCATCCGCAGCGCATTGACCGAACTCGCCGCACGGTTCGACAAGCCCTTCGTCGCGCCGCCATTGTGGCTGTGCACCGACAATGGAGCGATGATCGCCTGGGCGGGCGCCGAACGCTTCGCCGCCGGGCTCACCGACGACCTCAGCGTGGCCGCGCGGCCGCGCTGGCCGCTCGATCCCGAAGCCGAAGCCGTGCGCGGCGCAGGAGTGAAGGCATGACGTCGAATTTCAGCCGCTTCGGCATTATCGGCGGCGGCGCATGGGGCACCGCACTCGCGCAGCTTTTGGCCGCTGACGGCGCCCCCGTGCGACTATGGGCGCGCGAAGCCGACGTCGTTACGGCGATCAACAGCGACCATCTTAATCCCATGTTCCTGCCCGGCGCCAAACTCTCGCCCTCGCTTACCGCGACCGGCGACATCGCTGATGTGGCCGACCTCGATGCGCTGCTCATCGTCGTCCCCGTCCCCTTTCTGCGCGCGGTGCTCGCCGAGCTTCCCGCTGGCGACGCTCCCCTGATCTTTTGCAGCAAGGGGATGGAAGCGGGCAGCTTTGCCTTTCCGATCGACATGGCGCGCGATCTCGCGCCGCAGCGCCGCCATGCGGTGCTCTCGGGCCCGACCTTTGCGCATGAGGTCGCGGCGGGTCTGCCGACTGCGATCACGCTCGCTGCCGCCGATGCCGAGCTGGCCGCCGATCTCGCGCAAGCGCTCGCGCGGCCGCATTTCCGTCCCTACGTTTCGACCGACGTCATCGGCGCCGAGATCGGCGGCGCGGTCAAGAATATCCTCGCCATCGCATGCGGCATCGTCGACGGCGCCGGACTTGGCCTCAACGCGCGCGCGGCCCTGATCAGCCGCGGTTTCGCCGAAATGACGCGTTTCGGCCTGTCACGCGGCGCACAGGCCGAAACCCTCGCCGGTCTTGCAGGCCTCGGCGACCTCGTCCTCACCTGCACCTCGTCGAATTCGCGCAACTTCGCGCTGGGTCAAGGTCTTGGCCGCGGCGAGGATGCCGCGGCGTTGATGGCCGACCGCCGCACCGTCGCCGAAGGCGCCTTCAGCGCTCCCGTCGTCGCCGCCGCGGCGCATGCCGACGGCATCGACATGCCGATCACCGACACCGTCGCGCGTCTCGTCGCGGGCGAAACGCGCGTCGCCGACGCCATTCGGGCGCTGCTCAGCCGGCCGCTACGATCCGAAGGCCGATGATGTATTTCATGCGATTGCCTGCACTCCCCCGCCGCGCTAGACTGCGCCTCGGGGACCAGCAGAAGGGGCGTCAGGCTTGAGCCAAACGGACAGCGCAGCTGCGCCCCATTCGCCCGCATCCGACGCCCCGCCGCGAGACGCCGATACGGCCGCGCTTGCCAAGGGCGGACGCACCAATTTCCTCGGTTTCATTCTCCGCCTCGTCGCCCGCCTGCCCTTCCTCTATGTCGCGGGCCGCTGGTATGGGCCGGAAGCGGTCGGACGCTTTGCCTTTGCGGTGCTCGTCATCGAACTTGTCGCGCAGCTCGCGACGCTCGGTCTCAAACGCGGCCTAGCCGAGCAACTGAGCGCGCCCGGCGCCGATCACCGCACCGTCGTGTGGGACGGCATGTTCGTTGCCCTGCTCGCTTCGGCCACGGGATCGGCGATACTCTTGCTTTTCCCGCAGCTCATGTATCCGGCGGGCGGCGTCGACAGCACCGACCGATGGATGGCGCTGCTGGTGTTCGCGATCGCAGGGACCGACATCGCGCTCGCTGCCTGCGCCTATCGCTTTGACATTGGGGCCACCGTCCGTTCGCGCGCGATCGTCGAGCCGTGGGTGATCAGCGGTGCCGCGGCGGGCTTCTGGTTCGTCTCGGCGCGCGACGGGCTGATGCTGTCCTATGCCGCCGCAATGGTCGGCGCTTTCCTGACCGCGCTGATCCCAATGCTCCGCCATTATGGCGGGCCGCAGGGCTGGCAGCCGCACCCCGCGCATCTGATCGCAGTTGCGCGGCGCAACGCGCCGCTCGCCGCCGCCGATGCGATCGAATGGGGCACGCGGCGCCTCGATCTCTTCATCCTCGGCCAGTTCACCTCGCCGACGATCTACGGCATTTATTATATGGCGCAGCAGGTCGCCTCGCTGCCGCAAAAGCTCAAGACGAGCTTCGAGCCGATCCTTGGCCCTGTCATCACGCGCAATCTCGCCGAAAACCGGCTTGCCGCCGTGGCGGCACAGGTCAGCCAGGTCGGTTTCTGGATCATCGCGGCGCAGGCCGGGGTCGCGCTTGCGCTCGGCATCCCAGGCGAAGCGGTGATGGGCCTCGTCGGCCCCGAATTCGTCAGCGGCACCGCGGCGCTCGCATTCCTGCTCGCCGCCGAGGTCGTCGCCGCGACTGCGGTCGTCAGCGAAGCCGCGCTCGTCTATGTCGCACGCCACAGAAATCTGCTCATCAGCATCGCGACGCTCGCGTTGCAGGCAGGGCTCAGCGTTGCGTTGATTTTGATCGCCAAATCGATGGGCCTGCCGCCGATCACTTATGCCGGCGCGGTCGCGCTCGCGCTGATGCTCGCGCTAGGCTTCGCATCGGTGGTGAAGGCGCGCCTGCTCGCGCATGTCCTCGGCGCGCCGGTGAACAGCCTGCGCTGGGCGCTCGTCTGGGCGACTGCGGGTGCTACCGTGCTCGGCTGGGGCGCGACGCAGCTTCCCGAATGGGCCGAGCTGCTGATCGGCGTGCCCTTCATCCTAGGCGTCTATGCCTGGCTGATCTGGACGCGCGGATTTGGTCCCGCCGACCGGGCGCTATTCAAAAAACATCCCGAGCCGACTGAGGCCGCGCCGGCATCTTAGCCGAGGCGCGCGGCGATCTTGGCCTTCAGGTCGGTCTGCGCCCGCGGACCCACTTGCGCGATGATTTCGCGCGCGCACACCGCGCCCATCGTCAGGCAGTCGGCGATCGGCCGCCCCTGCGCCTGACCCGACAGGAAGCCGGCAGCGAACAGGTCGCCCGCACCGGTCGTGTCGACGACGTCGTCGATCGGCTCGGCGCCGACCTCGGTGCGCGTTCCGCCCGTCAGCGCGATCGCGCCGTGCGAGCCACGCGTGACGACGAGCAGCGGCACCTGCGCGGCAACGCTCGCAACTGCTGCTTCGAAGTCATCGGTTTCAGCCAAAGCGCAGATTTCGACTTCATTCGCGAACAGGATGTCGAACAGGCCCTCGGCAATCAGCGCGCGGAAATCGTCACCGTGGCGATCGATGATGAAGGCGTCGGAGAGAGTGAATGCGACCTTGCGTCCCGCGCCGCGCGACACGTCGATCGCGCGCCGCATCGCCGCACGCGACAATTCGGGATCCCACAAATAGCCTTCGAGATAGAGAATCTCCGAATCGGCGATCCATGCTTCGTCGATCATCGACTGTTCGAGCAGGTGGCTCGCACCAAGGAAGGTGTTCATCGTCCGCTGACCGTCGGGGGTGACGAGGATCAGGCAGCGCGCAGTTGGCGCGCCTTCAGCGAGCGGCGGGGTTTCATAGGCAACGCCCAACGCGCGCAGGTCATGCGTAAAGACATGGCCAAGCTGGTCGTCGGCGACCTGCCCGATGAAGCTGCAACGCTGCCCGAGCGCGGCCATGCCGGCGAGCGTGTTCGCCGCCGAACCGCCCGACATTTCGATGGCCGGGCCCATTGCCGCATAAAGGCGTTCGGCCTCTTCGGCGTCGATCAACCGCATCGATCCCTTGGTCAGACCTTCGGCAGTGATCAGCGCATCGTCGGCGCGGGCGATAACGTCGACAATGGCGTTGCCGATCGCAACGACGTCAAAACGGGCAGTGGAGGCCATGGAATATCCTGTATGTGCGGGAAAAAGCTGCCGCGCGCCTTAGGCGGCGGCGCCCGCCAAGGCAAGCTTCACGCTTGACGCCGACCGCCGCGCCCATCATCCCCTCTCGATGGCCCGCGCCGTTCATGCCTTCCTGCTCGCACTCAAGGACTTACCCCATCCGCGCGTGATGCGCGTGCTGGCACAAAGCCTTGCGCTCACGCTTCTGCTTCTTGGCATTGTCGGCGGAGCGATCTTCTTTGGCGCGCGCTGGGCGCTCGCCCATTGGAAGTGGCTCGACGGCGTACAGCTCGACATGGCGGGTGTATTGATCGTGATCGCGATCATCGCGGGCAGTTGGCTGCTGTTCCGCGCCGTCGCGATCGTCGTCGTTGGCCTGTTTGCCGACAGCATCGTCGCCGATGTCGAGGGACGCCACTATCCCGCCGCCGCAGCGCGCGCGGTCGATGTCGGCTGGCGGCAGAATATCCACCTTGGGCTTGCGTCGTTAGTGCGGCTGATCGGCGGCAATCTGCTTGCGCTGCCCGTCTATATCCTGCTGCTCGTCACCGGAATCGGCACGCCGATCTTTGCCTTGCTCGTCAACGGCCTGCTTCTCGGCCGCGACCTCGAGGCGATGGTTCTGGCGCGCCATCCCGAGCATCCGCGGCTCGATCGCCCGGCGCGCTGGTCGCTCGGCCTGCTGTCTGCCGCAAGCTTCGTGGTGCCTATCGCCAATTTGTTGGCGCCGATTCTCGGCGCGGCTATGGCGGTGCATATGCTGCATCTGCGCAATGGGGACCGGACGATATGATCGAAAAGCTACGCCTGGCCGCCATCGCCGGCCTCGCCCTGACGGTGAGCGCCTGCGCCGGCCCCGCGATTCCGCGCCCTGCCACACCGTCTGGCGGCCTGCCGCCATCGACACCGACCGTCGTGCGGCCCGTGCAGAATAACGCGTTGATCGGAAACAGCGCCGACGCCATCGGCCGAATGTTCGGCAAGCCGCAGCTCGACATCACCGAAGGCGCCGGGCGCAAGCTGCAATTCGCCGGGTCGAACTGTATAATCGATATCTATTTCTACGCGCCGCGCGCGGGCGCCAATCCCGTCGCAACGCATGTCGATGCGCGGACCCCCGACGGCCGCAACGCCGACGTCAACAGCTGCGCCCAGTCGTTCCAACGCTGATCGCCAACGCGAGGCGTCATGACGCCAGTTCGGCGAGCGCCCATAACGCCGCATCGGCGACCATCGGCGATTCGTCCTCGGTCAGTCGCGTGAGCGCGGGAACGAAGCGCGTATCGCCGCTGTTTCCTGCGGCGATCGCGGCATTACGGACCATGCGCCCGCGCCCGATGCGTTTGATCGGCGAACCCGCAAACACCTCGCGGAAATCGGCATCGTCCAGCGCCAACAAATCCGCAAGCGACGGCGCGGCCATTTCGGCGCGCGGCAGGAAAGCCCGGTGCGTGTGCGCGGTGTCGGCAAATTTGTTCCACGGGCACGCCGCAAGACAATCGTCGCACCCATAAACATGATTCCCGATCCCGCGCCGCAGCGCGACCGGGATCGGCCCATTATGTTCGATCGTGAGGTACGAAATGCAGCGCCGGGCATCGAGCCGGTATGGCGCCGGAAACGCCTGCGTCGGGCAAACGTCCTGACACGCCGAACAGCTTCCGCACGTGTCGCGCCCGGGCCCGGCTGGCGCGAGGTCCAGTGTCGTATAGATCGCACCGAGAAACAGCCAGCTGCCATGATCGCGGCTGACGAGATTAGTGTGCTTGCCCTGCCAGCCAAGCCCGGCCGCCGCCGACAGCGGCTTTTCCATCACCGGCGCCGTGTCGACGAACACTTTGACTTCGGCATCCTTGACTTCGGCAACGAGCCAGCGCGCGACCGCCTTTAGCGCCCGTTTGACGACGTCATGATAATCGCCGCCCTGCGCATAGACCGAGATGCGCCCGCGTGTCGGATGTTCGGCAAGCGCCATCGGGTCCTGCGCGGGGGCGTAGCTCATGCCGAGCGCGATCACCGAGCGGACCTCGGGCCACAGCCCCTTGGGCGAGCTGCGCTGCTCGGCGCGGCTTTCCATCCAGATCATGTCGCCGTGCCGACCCTCGGCCAACCATTGATTCAGCCGCGCGGCGGTTTGCGGCGCGGCGCCCGCCTCGGCGATGCCGAACGCCACGAAACCATGCGCGCGTGCAACCGCTTCAAGGCGCTGCTCGAGCGACGACTTATTCAGAGGCAAGGCTTCGGCAACCATTGGCGCTCTATACGGCAACCGCCTGTCCGTGCCATAGCTTGCGGATGCGAAGATCAGGGGCCGAAGTTTGAGCAATTTCAGCGTCGAGGCAAATGGCCTCACCAAATATTTCGGCGATTACAAAGCGGTCGACAATGTCAGCCTCGCAGTGCCGACCGGCAGCATCTATGGTGTGCTTGGTCCCAATGGTGCAGGCAAAACAACCAGCCTGCGGATGACGCTTGGCATCATCGACCCGGACGAAGGCTCCAGCCGCCTCTTTGGTGGGCATCGGCCGCAGTCAGTGCGGCACCGTATTGGCT
Source organism: Sphingopyxis sp. (assembly GCA_030655355.1). GTDB lineage: Bacteria > Pseudomonadota > Alphaproteobacteria > Sphingomonadales > Sphingomonadaceae > Sphingopyxis. The sequence continues at coordinate 1,350 of JAURVS010000446.1, read as the reverse complement.
ATCTTCCCGAGGAACGCGGGCTGTATCCAGGCATGAAAGCGCGCGAAGCGATCGCTTTCATGGGCGCGCTGCGTGGACTCGACTGGTCCGAAGGGCGCCGCCGGGCTGCAGGCTTCATGACCGAACTCGGGCTTGAACGGGTCATCGACGAAAAGATACGCAAGATGTCAAAGGGCATGGCGCAGATGATCCAGCTCATCGGCTCGATCGTCCACGCGCCCGATCTGATCGTCCTCGACGAGCCCTTCTCGGGCCTCGATCCGGTCAATCAGGAGCGGCTCGAAATGCTCGTCCGCCGCGAACGCGACCGCGGCGCGACGATCCTCTTCTCGACACATGTCATGGCGCATGCCGAGCGCCTCTGCGATCGCATCGCGATAATCGCGCGCTCCGCCCGCCGGTTCGAAGGCACGGTCGATGAGGCACGCGCCCTTCTGCCGATGCAAGTCCGTTACACGCCGCGCACCGCAGGCGATCCCGCCGCAGTTGCCGCGAACCTGCCCGCCGGTGCCGAGCTGCGCGGCGATGCCTGGCATTTCCCGATTCATGATCAGGAGGTCGAGCCGCTGCTTGCGCAGATCACCGCAAGCGGCCTTGGCGTCACCGGCCTATCGATTAGCCGCCCGGGTCTGCACGACGCCTTCGTCCATATCGTGCGACAGGTCGATGCAGGGTTCGACGCCGACGCAACCGACGATGCGGTCGAGGAGGCCAGCGCATGACACCTTTTCTGCGAAGCCTGTTCGTTATTGCGCGGCGCGACTTTCTTGCGATCGTCGCGACCCCGACGTTTCTCCTCTTCCTTCTCGCACCTTTGTTCATGGTTGCTATGGGTCTTGCGGGTGGCATGGGTGCGTCGCAACTCGCCGACAGCGCGCGAGGCGCCGGCCGCATAGTCGTCGTCGCAAATCCCGCCGACGTTGAAGCACTGCGCGCGGCAGACAAGCGGCTCCGCAACGCAATGGGCCGGGAACCTGCGGAACTTGATATTCGGGTGGCGGGCCCAGCCAACGCCGACCCCGTCGCGATCGCGCGCGAAAAGGGCAGCGATACTTATGCGGTGATGACCGGGCCGCTCGCCGCGCCGCATATCGTCGAGCGCGAACAGGACAGCGGCGCCGGCCGCTATCTGGTCTCGCTCGCCGGCGATGTCTTGCGCGAACGCGCTTCCGGGCCGCTGCCCACTGTCAAAGCAAGTTTTGAAGCGCTGTCCAGCGGCGGCACCAGCATTGCAGTGCAACAGTCGCTCGGTTTCAGCGCCGTGTTCGTCATCTTTCTTCTGACTCTGCTCCTTGCAGGTCAGACGGTAAGTTCGCTCGCCGAGGAAAAGGGCAACAAGGTCATCGAAAT
>JAURVS010000443.1 GCA_030655355.1 Sphingopyxis sp. | reverse complement strand
GTGAACGCCGACCGGATCATCGTCCTCGACAAGGGCCGCGTCGCCGAGACGGGGACGCACGACCAACTGCTGCGTATGCGCGGGCTGTATGCCGATATGTGGGCGCGGCAGCAGGCCGAGAAGGAAGAGGGGACGGTTTAGGGCCGCTCCGGATTGCTACCAATAAGGCGCAAATTCATTCTTGCGCATGATACTGACATGATATGGAGAGCGCCATGATCGACGCGGCTTACGGCATTGGGGCATATTCACCGGCGGAAGCCGGTAAGCTCCTTGGCGTGCCTTCGTCGTCTATTCGTCGTTGGCTTTTTGGCTATTCATACGATCATCATGGGCCCCGAGTGCAGCAGCGCCCTCTCTGGGTTTCGCAATATAGTCTTGATCAAGACGAGCCTTTGCTGGGTTTCCGTGATTTGATCGAGGCGCGGATGGTAGCAAAACTCCGGAACATTGGGTTTGGCCTTCCAACTATTCGCATTTGCCTGTCGACCGCCGCGGAAATCGCTGGTGACAGTCATCCATTTTCCAGCGCGCGGTTCCGGACGGATGGCCAGCGTCTATTTCTTGAGCGGCTGGATGACGACGGCGCTCACGACGTCATCGACCTGAAAAGCCGTCAGCACGCATTTCCGAAGATAATTGAGCGCTCCTTTCTTGATCTGGATTTTGACGACGAGAAAGCCACAAGATGGTTTCCGTTCGAGAAGAGTCGCGAAGTGGTGGCTGATCCAGAACGGTCGTTCGGACAGCCGATTACCGATCAAGGTGGTGTCCCAACGGTCAGGCTCGCTCAGGCTTATCAAGCCGAAGGACGATCGATTGAGAAAGTTGCCAAAATTTTTGAGCTGGCGACTTCGGTGGTTCGCGATGCGCTCGCCTTTGAACGGCAGATTGGACGGCTCGCTGTAGCGTGAAGGTCATGATCGACAATGATCTGCCGCCAAGGCTCGCAACGGCGCTCCACACCGTTTTCGAGGCTGACGGAGATGAGGTCGTGTCGCTTCGTTACAAATTTGGCCGGTCCAATCTGAAGGATGAAGAGTGGATTCCCGCGCTTGGCAGCGAAGGACGATGGGCTGTCATTTCCGCCGACATGCGGATTGCCAAGCGACGACCGTCCAGAGAGCTTTTTATCCGGCAAGGGCTCGTCGGTTTCTTTCTTTCGCCAGCTTTGCAAAAGCGCCCTCTTCACCAACAGGCCGCGCGGCTCCTGATGCTCTGGCCAGCCATTCGAGACCAGCATCGACTTAATGCAAACGGCTGCTTTGAAGTGCCGATGTCTGGACAACGGTTTCGAGCGATCGGCCGATGACAGAAGTCCATCAAGCCGCATCCCAATAGGGCGGGTCGCCGAAGGCTTGTTTCAGATGGTCGCGTAGCGCGCGCAATTTGGTTGAGGGGTCGCGGCCCTGTGTGTGGGCTATGTAGATCCATTCTTCGTCGGCGACGAGATCGAGCGGGACGTTGACGAGCGTGCCGGCCTTGATCGCGGGGGCGGCGATGAAGGCGGGGAGCATGGCGAGGCCGAGGCCGGCGATCACCGCGTCGCGGATCATGTCGCCATTGTTGACGCCGAACGCCTGTTTCGCCTGGATCGCGACCGGGCCCGCGGTGGTGCGAAAGCGCCAGTCGGCGGCGCCGCGGTTGGTGTAGAAAATGCCGCGATGCTGGCGGAGGTCTTCGATCGACTTTGGCGTGCCATGCTCGGCCAGATAGTCGGCCGAGGCGACGAGCAGGCGATGGCTCTTGGCGAGTTTCCAGACGACGAGGCGCGTGTCGTCGATGACGCCCTGCCGGATGATCGCGTCATGCCCGCTCGATGCGACGTCGATCCGCCGGTCGTCGAGGTCGAGCGTGAGCTGAATTTCGGGATGGCGCCTCAGGAAAGGGTAGAGCGCCGGGCCGAGATGCATATGGCCAAAGGTCACCGGCGCCGCGATGCGCAGCGCGCCCGCGAGCGTGCCGCGGCGTTCGGCGATGTCGGCGGCCGCCTCGACGACGTCGCGCGTGATCCGCTGCGCGCGCGGCAGGAAGGCGCTGCCATCCTCGGTCAGGCTCAATTTGCGGGTCGTGCGATGAAGGAGCGCGCCGCCGAGCGAGCGTTCGAGTTCGGCGAGGCGTTCGCTCACGACCGATTTGGACAGGCGAAGCTGGCGCGCCGCGCCGCTGATCGAGCCATGCTCGACCGTGGCGACAAATGCGGCAATGCCTTCGATGCGGATCATTGTTCGGCAATCCGGAATTATAAAACCAAGATATGCTGCCTATTCCGAACACCGGGCCAAGTCCATCTTCCATCCATCGACACGGGCATCGGGCCCGCCGCCGAACAGGAGAAAGATCATGAACCGTTTGCAGAACAAGGTTGCGATCGTCACCGGCGCGAGCGCCGGCATCGGCCGCGAAACCGCCAAGCTTTTTGCCGCCGAGGGCGCCTCGGTCGTCGTCGGTGCGCGCCGTCAGCCCGAACTCGACAGCCTCGTCGCCGAAATCACCGCCGCCGGGGGCAGGGCCGTCGCGGTTGCAGGTGACGTCCGCAGCGAAAAATTCCACGAAGCGCTCGTTCGTGCCGCAGTCGACAATTACGGCAAGCTCGATGTCGCGTTCAACAATGCCGGCGTCTTCGGCGAAGCCGGCCCGAGCACCGAGGTCAGCGAAGCGGGCTTCAACGACGCGTTGCAGGTCAACCTCACCGCTTCCTTCCTCGCCGCAAAGCATCAGATCGCCGAGATGGCGAAGCATTGCGGCGGGTCGGTGATCTTCACCTCGACCTTCGTCGGTTACAGCTTTTCCTTCCCGGGCAGCGCCGCCTATTCGGCGAGCAAGTCGGGGCTGGTCGGGCTGACGCAGGCGCTCGCTGCCGAATTCGGGCCGCAGCAGGTGCGCGTCAACGCCGTGCTTCCGGGCGGCGTCGCGACCGACATGTTCGAGGCGGTGAACGACAGCGCCGAGAAGCAGGATTTCGTCACCAACCTCCATGCGCTGAAACGCGTCGCGCAGCCGATCGAGATTGCCCGCTCGGTGCTTTTTCTCGCTTCGGACGATGCCAGCTTCGTTACCGGAACGGCGTCGCTGGTCGATGGCGGGGCTTCGATCACGCGCAGTTGAGACACACAATGTGCCAGACGGGCAGGGGTCGGAAGCGACCTCTGCCCGAATTGCGTGCAAAGCGGCATCAATCGTTACCAAATAGATTGTGTTGGGTTGACCCCCCGCGGTTGCGCCCCCTAGGCATGTATCATGCCACATGACACTTCCCTGATCGGTACCGTTGTTGCCGGACTGGGCGTGGCGTTCCTGATGGGGGCGCTGGCGCACCGGCTCAGGATATCGCCGATTGCGGGTTATCTGCTCGCGGGCGTGCTCGTCGGACCGTTCACGCCGGGCTTTGTTGCCGACACCGGGCTTGCGCTCCAGCTTGCCGAGATCGGCGTGATCCTGCTGATGTTCGGGGTCGGACTCCATTTCTCGCTGAAAGACCTGTTGTCGGTCCGCAAGATTGCGGTGCCGGGAGCGATCGCGCAGATTGCCGTTGCGACCGCGCTCGGCATGATGCTCGGGCTATGGCTGGGCTGGTCGATCGAGGGCAGTGCGGTGTTCGGGCTGGCGCTGTCGGTTGCATCGACCGTCGTGCTGCTGCGTGCCTTGCAGGCGCGCGACATGGTCGAGACCGAAAAGGGGCGGATTGCGGTCGGCTGGCTGATCGTCGAGGATCTGGTGATGGTGCTCGCGCTGGTGCTGCTGCCCGCGATGTTCGGCGCGCGCGGCGACGAGGGCGGGAGTGCCGGATTGCTGCAGTCGGCGGCGATTGTGCTGGTCAAGGTCGTCGGCTTTGGCGCTTTCATGTTCATCATCGCGCGGCGCGTGTTGCCGTGGGTCCTCCACTGGGTCGCGCATTCGGGGTCGCGCGAACTGTTCCGGCTGGCGGTGCTGGCGATCGCCTTGGGCGTCGCGTTTGGCGCGGCGGTGATTTTCGATGTGAGCTTTGCGCTCGGCGCTTTCTTTGCCGGCATGATTTTGGGTGAGACGCAGCTTTCGCGCCGCGCCGCCGAAGAGACGCTGCCGCTGCGAGATGCGTTCGCGGTGCTGTTCTTCGTGTCGGTCGGGATGTTGTTCGATCCCAAGGTGTTGATCGAGCAGCCGGGGCCGGTGCTGGCGACGGTCGCAATCATCGTCGTCGGCAAGTCGGTCGCCGCCTATGCGCTGGTCCGCGCGTTCGGGCATAATTCGGGGACCGCGCTGACGGTATCGGTCAGCCTCGCGCAGATCGGCGAATTTTCGTTCATCCTCGCGGGGCTCGGGGTCGGATTGAAGGTGCTGCCCGAAACCGGGCGCGATCTCATCCTTGCGGGGTCGCTGCTTTCGATCCTGTTCAACCCCATCCTATTCTCGATCGCGGTGAAATATATGCGCGGCGTCGAGGAAGAGGATGCCGACGAGACCGACGACGATACGCCCGAACCGTGCAACGCCGGGGTCGTCTTGATCGGCTATGGCCGTGTCGGCAGCCATATCGGCGGATTGATCTGCGGGCGCGGCGAGGGACTGACCGTGATCGAGGATCAGAAGGATATGGCCGCCGCCGCGCGCGCGGCGGGGGCGACGGTGATCGTCGGCGATGCGACGAAGGAAAGCATCCTGCGCCAGGCGGGGCTTGATACGGCATCGACTTTGCTGATCGCGATCCCCGAGGGGGTCGAAGCGGGCGCGATCGTGCGGCGCGCGCGGGCGATCAATCCGAAGCTGGTGATCGTTGCGCGCGCACATTCGGACGAGGAAGTTGACGATCTGGTGCGCCGCGGCGCCGACCATGTCGTGATGGCCGAGCGCGAGACTGCGTCGCGGATGGCCGAACGGGCGATGCTGAAGCGGGCTTAGCCAAGCTTCAACGGGAAAAGGATCGGAATGGTAGTGGTGGGGGCTTCCCCCGCCAGTGCAAACTTCCTATCGCCCCCCGACAATGTCAGCTGACGCTCTCCTCCCGCTTCTGAAATCCACTTTCGGTTTCGATGCCTTTCGCGGGCGTCAGTCGGAGGTCGTCGATCGCGTGATGGCGGGCGAGCGGACGCTGGCGGTGATGCCGACGGGCGCGGGCAAGTCGCTGACCTATCAGCTTCCCGCAGTGGCGCTGAACGGCTGTGTCGTCGTCGTGTCGCCGCTGATCGCGCTGATGCACGATCAGCTTCGCGGGGCGCGTGCGGCTGGGATCCGCGCCGCATCGCTGACGAGCGTAGACGCCGACTGGGCAGAAACGCGGCAGGCGTATCGCGACGGCAATCTAGACCTGCTTTACGTCGCGCCCGAACGCGCGACGGGCGAGGGGTTTCGCACTTTGCTCGAGGCGCAGATGCCGGCGCTGTTCGCGATCGACGAAGCGCATTGCGTTTCGGAATGGGGGCATGATTTCCGTCCCGACTATCGCCTGCTTCGGCCTTTGCTCGACGCCTTTCCGGCGGTGCCGCGCCTCGCGCTGACCGCGACCGCCGACAAGCACACGCGCGAGGATATCCTCGTCCAGCTCGGCATTCCGGCGGACGGGCTGATCCTCGCCGGATTTGACCGGCCGAATATCCGCTACGCCGTTCGCCCGCGGGTGAGCCCGGCGAAACAGCTGGTCGATTTCATTGCCGCCAATCCGGGGCCGGGGATCGTCTATGCGCCGACGCGGAACGGCACCGAGCGGCTCGCCGAACAGATCGCCGCCGCGACCGGGCGGAGCGTCGCCGCCTATCATGCCGGGCTCGACCCCGAAATCCGCGCGCGCGTCCAGCATGATTTCGTCGCGTCGGAAGACGGCATCGTCACCGCGACGGTGGCGTTCGGCATGGGGATCGACAAGCCCGACGTGCGCTTCGTCGCGCATGCGGGCCTCCCGAAATCGATCGAAAGCTATTATCAGGAAACGGGGCGCGCAGGGCGCGACGGCGACCCGGCCGAGGCGATGATGCTGTGGGGCGCCGACGATTTCGCGCGCGCCCGAATGCGCTTGTCCGAGTTGCCCGAGATACGCGTCGCGGGCGAGCGGACGCGGCTCAATGCGCTGGCGGCGCTGGTCGAGACGGTCGAATGCCGCCGCGCGCTGCTGCTCCGCCATTTTGGTGAAAATCCGCCCGAGCGCTGCGGCAATTGCGACAATTGCCTTGAGCCCGCGGCGCAGGTTGACGCGACGGTGCTGGCGCAGAAGCTGCTCTCGGCGGTCTATCGGACCGGGCAAAGCTATGGCGCGGGGCATATCGAAGCGGTGCTGACGGGGCGGAGCGACGAGCGCATCGTCGGGCGCGGGCACGACAAATTGTCGGTGTTCGGGATCGTCGAGGGCGACGAGGCGCGGTTGATCAAGCCGCTGGTGCGCAGCCTGATGGCGCGCGAGGCGCTCGACACGACCGAGCATGGCGGGCTGATGCTCGGCCCCGCCGCTCGCGCGATGATGAAGGGCGAGACGGCGGTGCTGATGGCCGAGCCGCCGGTGAAGCGCACGCAGCGCGCGGCGCGGGGCGGGGGGACGGTTACGCCGAATCCGGTCGGCGATCCGCTGTTCGACGCGCTGCGCGTCATGCGGCGCGAGCTTGCCGCCGAGGCCGGGGTGCCGCCCTATGTCATCTTTCACGACGCCGTTCTCCGCGCGATGGCAACGGGGCGCCCGTCGACGCGAAGCGCGCTGGCGGATATTCCCGGCGTCGGCGGCAAGAAGCTCGAGGCGTGGGGCGATGCGTTCCTCAACGTGATCCGGCAATTTTGAGCCAATATCCGGGCGCCCGGCTGGTCGATTTCGCAAACGGCTAGCCATATTCGGAACGCGGCGCGACCGGCGCGCCGATGATCGCCACCTGCTCCTTCATCGAGCCCGCTCTCCCTTTGCGGCGCCGATCGATGAAAGGATCTCGATCATGAAACACCGACTGATCTCCGTGCTGATCACCGGATGCCTCGCCGCGGCGCCGATGGCGGCCCATGCGTCCGACGCTCGGACGAGCGTGCGTGTCGATATGCGCACGCTCGACCTGCGGGCGCCGCACGATGTGAAGACGGCGGAGCGCCGGATCGCGCGTGCCGTCCGGTTGGCGTGCAAGAGCGATGTCGAGCATTTGAGCTTCAAGGCGCGCCGGATCGCCCGCCAATGCCGCGAGACGACGCGCGACTTGGCCATGCGGAAACTACAGGGCCGGCAGCTTCAGCAACTGGCGGCGCAATGACCCGTCGCCGGGCCGCCGCGATGGTGGCGCGCCGACGTGGCTTGCAGTAGCAGAACGCGATGGCGTCGCTCCTGATCCTCGACCCGATGATTCGTGGCGGCGCCATCGCGCTGTTCCTGCTGTGGATCGCCATATTGGCGCGCGACCATGGTCAGGTCCTCCCCGCGCGCGTTGCGATCGCGATGAACCTGGCGATCATTGCGTATCTGCTCGTGCCGGTCTTCAGGTCGGGCGCGCCGGCGCGCTTTCCCTTCGCGATATGCGACGCGCTGTCGGTGATGGTGCCGGCCTTTTTCTGGCTGTTCGTGCGGCTGTGGTTCGACGACCAGCAAGCGATCGGCTGGCGCAGCTGGCTGCTCGTCGCCGCGTTCGGCGTGCTGCCGCTGGCGCAGATCGCGTTGATGGCCGCGACGGGGACGTTCAGCTTCGAGATCTGGGTGCTGGTGCGCATCGGCATGTTCGCCTTTGCGGTGGCGGGAATGTGGATCGCATGGCGCGGGCGTGCGAACGACCTGATCGAGGCGCGGCGCGGCTTTCGCGTTGCGCTCGTCTGCGCGATCGGCGGGTTTATCCTGCTCGTGACCTTTATCGAGATGTTCGACGGCCATGGTGCCGCGCCCAATCTGGGGCGGTCGGTGACGCTGGTCGCAATCCTGATTGCCACCTTCATCGTATCGATCGGCCTGTATCGCTTTCGCCTCGCCGAGCTGTTCGCGGCGCCGGGGCGGCCGCCGAAACAGGCGGAGACGCTGGCCACGCCCTCGCAGCTGGCGCAGCGGTTGCGCTCGGTGATGGCGGAGGCGCGCGCTTATCGTGCCGAAGGTTTTTCGATCACGATGCTCGCGGCGCAGCTCGGTGAGCCCGAATATCGTGTGCGGCGCGCGATCAATGGCGAGATGGGCTTTCGCAATTTCACGGCATTCCTGAACAGCTTTCGCCTCGACGAGATCCGTGCGGCACTCGCCGACCCGGCGCAGCGCGAGGTGCCGATCCTGACGATTGCGATCGACGCGGGCTTCGGATCGCTGGGGCCATTCAACCGCGCGTTTCGCGATGCCGAAGGCATGACCCCGAGCGCGTATCGCGCGACGCGGCTGGCCGATTCCGGAATCGGCTAGCCGACTTTCGACATTGCGGCGCGCCGGGAAGGAAAAGCTGCTGAAGACCCGGCATCATATTCAAAGGATGCTCTGATGATCCATGCCATTCCACCGCTTGCGATCCTGCTCGAAAAAGGGCCGGCGATGTTCGCGTTCGACTTCGGCCGCTATCTGGTTGCCGCGAGCGTGACGAGCGCCGTCGTGTGGGGGCTCCGCCGATCGAGCATCGCCGCGCGCAAGATTCAGGCGCGCGAGGCGACCGCCGCGGACAGGCGCCGCGAGTTCCTGCAGTCGCTGCAAACTGTCGCCACCTATTTGTTCGTTGGGCTGTTCATCGTCTGGGGCGTCGACAGCGGCGTGCTGCATCGGTTTCAGGGCAGCTATGGTCTGTTCGGCGACATGGCTTTGCTTGCGGCGATCATCGTCGCGCACGACGCCTATTTCTATTGGGTGCACCGCGCAATGCACCACCCGAAGCTGTTCAAGACCTTTCACCGCGCGCACCATCGTTCGGTGACGCCGACGCCATGGGCCGCCTATAGTTTTGCGATCCCCGAAGCCGCGGTGATGATCGCCTTCGTGCCGATCTGGCTGTTCTTTGTCGCGACCCCGGTCTGGGTGATGTTCCTGTGGATCAATTTCCAGATCATCCGCAACGCGATGGGCCATGCCGGATTCGAACTGCATCCGCGCTGGTGGCTGACGAGTCCGCTGACGCGCTGGATCAACACGACGACGCATCATGATTTGCACCACAGCGGCGGGTTCAACCGCAATTACGGGCTGTATTTCACCTGGTGGGACAAATTGATGGGGACCGAGCATCCCCAATATGCCGAGCGTTTCAACGCGGTCGTGTCACGCCCCCCGGTGCGCGCGAGCGCTGGCGAAGCGACCGTCGGTCAGGCCGACGGCGAAATGACCGAGACGATGTCGCTGCGCAGCGTCCAGCCGAGCCGCTCGTAGAGGGCCTTGCCGTCGCTGGTGGCGACAAGCAGGCATTCCGTCACGCCACGTCGAACGGCGCCGCGGCCGAGTTCGGCCATGATCGCCGAGCCGAGCCCGCGGCGGCCGAACTGCGGTTCAGTGACGATCTGGTCGTAGACGGCGGTGGTGCCGTGAATGCCAAGAACACCGCGTGCGGCGAGCGACCCGTCGAGGTGCCGTGCGACGGCCTCGAAACGGTCGGTGCCCTCATCGACTTCGATCGTGAAATCGGGCGTCGGCCGCGCCGCGGGCATGTTGGTCCCGGCCGCCATCAGCCACATGGGATCGCGCGGCTGCCATCGCGGCGGCACCTGCGGAAGGATCGCGTCGCGCGGACCGGCGAAATCGACGTAGATATGCGGCGCATCGACCGCGGCGAATGCGGCGGCCGCCGCTTCGCCCGACGCATCGGCGAGAATGAAGCGGCCGATCTGGTCGGGCTTGCCGGCATCGAACCACAGCGCCGGGAACGTGGTCGCGGCAACTGGAGCAGCATATCCGCGCGCGGCGCAATAGCCGAAGGCCCATTTGAAATGGTCGTTCATGGTGGTCGCCATATGCGAAGCGCGCGGCAAGGGAAACGGCAACGCAATGTCACGCGTCCACCTTCATACTTGTCAGCAAGTGGGCGGCGGGAGTAGATCGGCGGCATGAGCGATTTTAGAACCCTGTCCGCCGACTATAGCGTCGCCCCGCAAATCACCCTTGAGGACGTGGCCGAGGCCAAGGCCGCGGGCTTTTCGATGATCGTCAACAATCGTCCCGACGGCGAGGAGCCCGACGCGGCGCAGGGCGACGAGATTGCCAATGCGGCCGCGGCAGAGGGGCTTGCCTATGCGGCGATCCCCGTTGGCCATGCGGGCTTCAGTCATCCGCAGCTCGACGCGCTCGACGCGGTGCTTGCGGGCGCGACGGGGCCGGTGCTCGCTTATTGCCGCTCGGGAACGCGCTCGACGCATTTGTGGGCGCTGACGCGCGCGCGCGCCGGCGATGATGTCGACGCGATCGTCGAAGCGGCGGCGGGCGCGGGTTACGACCTGACGGGCCTCCGCCCGATGCTCGACGCGCTCGCGGGCGAACAATGACGCTAGCCGAGCTGATCCAGCTTGGTCTGTCGCTGGTTGCCGTGTTTTTCGTTGCCTGGCTGGTCGGGAAGATCGGGCTGGGCGGCGATCCGCGCATCACCGACGCCGACCATGCGATCCGTCTGGCCGAAGAAGCCGAGGCAGGCTTTCGCGGGACCGAGGTCGCGCGCGACCGCGCGGGCTTTGCCGCGATTGTGAAGAATGCCGAGGGGCGGATGATGCTCGTGCGCGCGCATGGCAATCATTTCGCCGCGCGTCCGGTCGATGCCAGCGTCGAGGGACGGCTCGACAAGGATTTTCTGACGCTGACGACGCCAGAGAAAACATTCGGCGCGGTGACGCTGCAACTGGGGAAGGATGCGGGGATGTGGGCCAGCCGGATGCGGGATCTGAACTGTGGATAAGCTGCCCGATCCGGTCACTTATGCGGTTCCGGCCTTCATCCTGCTGCTGATCGCCGAAATGATTATTTCGCTGCGCCGCGACAAGAGCCGCTACGAATCGCGCGATACGCTGACGTCGCTGATGCTCGGAACGATCAGTCAGGTCGCGGGCGCCTTCGTCGGTGCGGCGGTGATCGGCATGTCGGTGTGGGTGTATCAATACCGCCTGTTCGACATCGGCATCGAGTTCAAGCTCTGGTGGTGGGCGTGGATCCTCTGCTTCTTCGCCGACGATCTTGCCTATTATGCTTTTCACCGCAGCGCGCACCGCGTGCGCTGGTTCTGGGCGAGCCATGTCATCCATCACAGCTCGCAGCATTATAATCTGTCGACCGCGCTGCGGCAGACATGGACGGGCTTTTTCAGCCTGACCTTCCTCTTCCGCCTGCCGCTGTTCCTGATCGGCTTTCCGCCCGCGATGGTGTTCTTCTGCGCCGGACTCAATCTGATCTATCAATTCTGGATCCACACTGAAGCGATCAAGCGGATGCCCAAATGGTTCGAGGCAGTGATGAACACGCCGTCGCACCACCGTGTGCATCATGGCGTGAACCCGCGCTATCTCGATGCCAATTATGCGGGTGTCTTCATCATCTGGGACAAGATGTTCGGCAGCTTCGTCGCCGAGCGCGACGATGAGCCGGTGCGATACGGGATTGTGAAACAGCTCGGCAGCTTCAACATTTTGTGGGCGGCGGTGCATGAATGGGTCGGGATCGCCAAGGATGTCTGGGCCGCACCGTGGCGGCACAAATTATCCTATATGTGGCGCGAGCCCGGCTGGAGCCACGACGGCAGCCGGGCGACGAGCGCGATCATCAAGGAACGCTGGGCGGCGGGGCGGCAGGTGGAAGAGCCGGCGGAGTGATGCGTGTGCCATCGAAAATCGGGATGGCGACCTGGAAATATTGGGATGCGACCGCGCTGGTTTTCGGCGCCGTTCCGTTGGTCGTCCTCGGCCTTTTTTACAGCGGAGCGACTCCCGCCAGTTTCAACACGCTGCTTCTCATCTTGTCTCTGCTGATCTATCCGATCGCCGCGCTGGTCAGTTGGCGGCAGGGCGATTATCGGCTGGCCGCTACGGGCGGCATATTACTGATCCTCGCAATAGTGATCGCGTCACCGCTCATCCTGCTTCTGACAGCGTGTCTGATGGGCGATTGTATTTGAAGCGAACGCTAACGCTATGGGCTTGCCAGTCCCACTAATGACATTCATGTAAGTTCCCGGATGACCGCCAGCAGGCGGCGCGAGGGAGAGTCGCAAGCATGGATCAGTTCGACATCATCGTCATTGGCGGCGGTAGCGCGGGCAGCGCGGCCGCCGGAAGACTTGCCGAGGACGGATCACGCACGGTGTGCCTGGTCGAGGCTGGCGGTCGCAATGACACGATTCAGGTCAAGACGCCTGGCTTCATGCCCTTCATCCCCAAAGCGTCCAATTATCAATATGAGACGCTGCCGCAGCCGGGGTTGAACGGACGCACCGGATATCAGCCGCGCGGGCGCGGGCTGGGCGGATCGAGCGCGATCAACGCGATGGTCTATGTCCGCGGTCATGCTTTTGACTATGATCAATGGGCATCGCTCGGCGCCGACGGGTGGAGCTATGCCGACGTGCTGCCATTCTTCAAGCGCAGCGAAGGCAATGAGCGCGGGGGGAATGAATTTCACGGCGCCGCGGGACCGCTGAACGTGATGGACCAGCGCTGGCCGAATGTGACGAGCCGACGTTTCCTCGAAAGCGCGGCGGCGCTGCAATTGCCCCGCACGCCCGATTTCAACCTGCCCGACAATGAAGGCTTTGGGCTGTATCAGGTGACGCAAAAGGGCGGCGAGCGCTGGTCGGCTGCGCGCGCCTATGTCGAGCCATTGCGCGAGCATGGCAATCTGGCGGTGCGGACGGATGCACTCGTCGAGAAAATCCTCATCGAAAATGGCCGCGCGACGGGGGTCGTCATTCGCCGCGGGGCGAAGCGCGAAACCTTGCGCGCGCGCGGCGGGGTGATCCTGTCGGCGGGGGCGTTCAACAGCCCCCAGATATTGATGCTTTCGGGGATCGGGCCTGGCGCGCACCTCAAGGAACATGGCATCGACGTCGTTGCCGATCGCGCAGGGGTTGGCGCCAATCTGCAGGACCATATCGACTATGTGTCGAGCTGGGAAACGCGCTCGACCGATGCCTTTGGCAATAGTCTTGGCGGTACGTGGCGGATGGTGAAGGCGATTTTCGAGCATCGCACCAAGCGCAGCGGGATCATGACAACCTGTTTCGCCGAGGCGGGCGGTTTCTGGAAATCGCACCCCGATCTGCCCGCGCCCGACATTCAATATCATTTCGTCCCTGCGATGCTCGAGGATCATGGCCGGACCAAGGTGAAGGGCCACGGCTTCTCGTGCCATGCCTGCGTCCTCCGCCCCGAAAGCCGCGGGTCGGTGCGCCTCGCGTCGGGTGATGCGGCAACGGCGCCCGCGATCGATCCGGGGTTCCTGACCGACGACCGCGACATCGCGACATTGCGCGCCGGGGTGCGGATGATGCACCGCATCGCCGCTGCGCCGCCGCTGTCGGATTATGCGGGCAGCGACCGGCATCCGGTGAATCTGGAGGATGACGCTGCGCTTGACGCGCTGATCCGCAGCCGCGCCGACACCGTCTATCATCCGGTCGGCACGTGCCGGATGGGAAGCGATGCCGATGCAGTGGTCGACCCGAAGCTGAAGCTCAACGGGATCGAGGGGCTGTGGGTCGCCGACGCCAGCATCATGCCGCGGCTGGTGAGCGGCAACACCAATGCGCCGAGCATCATGATCGGCGAGCGCGCGGCGGACTTTGTGAAGGCGGCTTTGGCTTAACTGTTCAAGCGCGAAAGCCGGAACTGGCTGCCGCAGTCAGCGGCTAATTCTGGTCCCGTCAGCGAATCGATTCTGCCAAGTGGCGGACCTTTGAAATGCTGCGGTGTCGGTGCTGCAAAGCCTGAAAAACCGCCGATTTTTGCGCCCACCTGTGTTGCGCACAAAAAAAGAGGGCCGGGACTTGCGTCCCGGCCCAGCCTTTCAGGCTCTCCCCTCCTGAAACTGTTGACGCAATGAATGCCATATTAATGTCATGATGAAAAGGCCTAAATTCAGGGCAGCGCTGCACAAAATTTAGGCAGTATTTCTCTGCGGAAAAACGGGCGCTGGAGCAGCTTTGAAGGGCATGGAATGGACGGGAGCCGCGCACAAAAAATGGCCGGGAGCTTTCGCATCCCGGCCAGTGGTTCGCAGGAGGAACCTGGTGAGGATCCCGCCACCGCCGCTTGAAAGGTGAGAGACGTGCGGCGACGGGTATCCTGTCTCGTGATCAGTAGTTGTAGGCGCGCTCCCCATGTTCGCCGAGGTCGAGGCCTTCGCGTTCGACCTCTGCCGAGACGCGCCCACCGGTGACCGCTTTGGCGATGCTGAAGGCGATGGCCGAACCGATTGCCGACCAGAGGACGGCGACACCGACCGACTTGAGCTGGATGACCAGCTGGGCGCCGAGAACATAGTCGTCGCCAGCCGGGCCGCCGAGTGCGGGAAGCATGGTGACAGCGGTCAGGATCGAACCGATCAGGCCGCCGATGCCGTGGATGCCGAAGACATCGAGCGAATCGTCGAAGCCGAATTTCGCCTTGAGCTTCATCACGAACCAGCAGCAGACGACACCCGCAATGGCGCCGAGCAGGATCGCGCCGAACGGACCCGAGTTACCGGCAGCGGGCGTAACCGCGACGAGACCGGCGATCGCACCCGAGCAGGCGCCGAGCAGCGAGCCCTTGTGGCCGAGTGCGCGTTCGGTGAGCATCCAGAAGAGGACGCCAGCGGCGGTAGCGGTGAAGGTGTTGATCAGCGCGAGACCGGCAGACCCATTGGCTTCGAGCGCCGAGCCGGCGTTGAAGCCGAACCAGCCCACCCAGAGCAGACCGGTACCGATCAGCGTCATGGTCAGCGAGTGCGGCGCCATGATGTCTTTCTGATATCCGGAGCGCTTGCCGATGATGAAGCTGCCGACCAGGGCTGCGATACCCGCATTGATGTGGACCACGGTGCCGCCAGCGAAGTCGAGCGCGCCCCAGCCGAAGATCAGGCCGGTCGAAGCATCGTCACCGCCGAGATACCAGACCATATGGGCGATCGGGTAATAGACGATGGTGAGCCAGATGACCGCGAAGACCATGACGGCGGAGAATTTCATGCGCTCCACGAGGCCGCCGAGAACGAGGGCGACGGTGATGGCCGAGAAAGTCATCTGGAACGCGATGAACACGAATTCGGGGATCACGACGCCGTCAGTGAAAGTGGCGACAGTCGAATCGGCGGTCACGCCAGCAAGGAAGAACTTGCCCGTCGAGATGAACTGGTTGGCGTCGCCACCAAATGCGAGGCTGTAGCCGAACATCACCCACATGATCATCGCGAGGCTGGCCACTGCGATGATCTGCGTCAAAACCGAGAGCATATTCTTGGTGCGGACGAGGCCGCCATAGAACAGCGCAAGGCCGGGGACGATCATCGCCATGACCAACACGGTCGCGGTGATCATCCAGGCGGTGTCACCCTTGTCGGGCGTCGGAACGACTTCGGCCGCAGCGGGTGCGGCTTCCTGTGCCCAAACGGGCAAAGCGGCGAACAGCGAGAGGCCGATGGCCCCGGCGCTCGCCGCAAATTTGTTTGCGAACGTCATAGTATCCCCCTTCGTCATTACAGTGCCGCCTCGCCGGTCTCGCCGGTGCGGATGCGCACGGCCTGACCCACGTCGAGGACAAAAATCTTGCCGTCGCCGATCGAACCGGTGCCGGCGCTTTGCTGCAGCGTTTCAACGACGCGCGGTGCAAGCGCGTCGTCGCAGACGAGCTCGATCTTCACCTTCGGCACCATGTTGGTGGCATATTCTGCGCCGCGGTAGATTTCGGTCTGCCCCTTTTGCCGGCCGAACCCCTTGACCTCGGTCACAGTCATGCCGGCGATGCCGAGTCCGGTGAGCGCCTCGCGCACCTCGTCGAGCTTGAATGGTTTGATGATGGCCAAGATCAGCTTCATGACGCCCCCTTTTGCTAATGGCTCCATGCTGCACTGCAACGGGCGTGCCAGATTGCGCGGGTGACGCAAAAGTTAACATTTTGTGACGGTCTGCCCCGCGCAATACGCACAATCGGTCGTTCGCTGGGCAGGCGAGGCAGTGGTTTGCCTAATATTTAGGCAGATTAGCCGACGGGTTTGAAGCGTGCCCAGATCGGCAGGTGGTCCGATGCGCGCGCCGCGAGCGCGCTTTGATGCACGCCGGCATCGATCGGCTCGAGGTCGGGGGTCGCGAAGATGCGGTCGAGCTTCGCGACCGGGCGCCGGCTGTGAAAGCTATGGCCGGTGTCGACCATATGGTGGCGTTCGCCGAAATCGGTCAGGCAGCCGCCGCGGTTCCGCCATTCGTTGCAGTCGCCCATCAGAATTGTCGGCAAATCCTCGCCATCGGCAAGATGCGAGAGGATCGCGCGCGCTTGCTGGCGACGGCGCAGGCCTGAAATGTCGAGGTGCATCCCGACGACGCGCAGCCGGGTCTCGCCGATGCGGATCGTCGCGGCGACCGCGCCGCGCGGTTCGAGCGTCGGTAGGTGAAGCGCGTGGCTTTCCTCGACCTCGGCGCCCTTGCGGACGAGCAGCGCATTGCCGTGCCAGCCGATGGCATAGGGACGGCCACTGAGCAGGTCGACGGGCACATAGTCGCTATGGTCTTCGAACATATGCGGCGGGATCGCGCTCGCGCGTGTGCCGAAGCGGCGGTCGGCCTCCTGCAATGCGACGATATCGGCGTCGAGTTCGCCGAGCACCGACAGCACGCGGCCGGGGTCGCGGCGACGGTCGAGCCCGATGCCCTTGCGCATATTGTAACTGGCGACCTTGATCATGACTTGTTTTTCAATCGCTCAGGTCGCGGTTCCGTTCCCGCCGGCGTCAAATTCCGCGATCAGCGCCTGTGCCTCGTCCAGATCTTCGTCGAGTACCATGATGCGCACCGGGATGAGCAATCCGACGCTTTCGGCGATATTCATGCCCGCATCAAAGCAGACCGCGTGAACCCCGGCGCTTTCGAGCCGACCGCGCAGCAATTCGGCCTCGGCGCCATTGGGAAGACGGGCCAGTTCGACCAAGGGCATCAGGCGTCGCCGGTGATGAAACGGTCGGTCGGGCGCGTCGGCAGCCCGTCGATGCTCTTCGTGCGGCCCTGCAATTTCTCGACCCACAATTCAGGGTCGGCCTGTCGGTGATATTTCTGCAGCGTCTCGCGTTCGTGCTGCAGTTCCATCATCGGCACGCCCCAGCCGCAGCTTGTCTGGACGCTTTCGATATCGATGACGAAAATCTGGCGGGTGCCGGGGATCAGCGTGAAGTTCGCGGCGAGTGCGTCCCATTCGGCATCCTGCGGCAACACCGGACGACCGCGGCCATAGATGCGCAGGATCAGCGCGCTGCGGTCGAAGGCGCAGAACATGATCGTGATGCGGCCGTCGGCGGTCAGATGCGCGTGCGTCTCGTTCCCCGACCCGCCGAGGTCGAGATAAGCAACCTGGGTGTCCGACAGGACCTTGAAGCTGTCGGCATAGCCTTTGGGCGACAGGTTGATCCTCGCATCGGCCGCCGCCGTCGCAGTGAAATAGACCGGCTGCTTGTCGATGAAGGCGATATGCTTGTCGGTCAGCGTATCGGTGAATTCCATGGCTGCGCTCCGCGATTTGAACGCGTCCGCCCTATCACCAATTCTTCCCTTCCTCCACCGCCGCTTCCTCCTCGGGGCGCGTCGTGCGGCCGAGGACGGCATTGCGGTGCGGGAAGCGGCCGAAGCGGTCGATGATGTCGAAATGCTTCTTCGCATAATCGGCGAACATCGGATCGGCGAGCTGCCCCATCAGCCGCAGCGATTCGCGCTGATCGGCGATATCCTCGCTATGTTCGAAGGGCAGATAAGCGAATTGGCGGCGGTCGTCAGGCCATTGCTGATCCCAGCCTTTCTGGATGATCCCGCGGGCGATCGCGCGCGCGAGATCATCTGTCGCGAAGGCGTCGGCATGATTGCGAAACAGGTTGCGCGGCACCTGGTCGAAGAGGATCGTCGCGGCGAGCGCGGTATCGGGATCGGTCAGGAAGGTTTCGGCAGGCTGCGAGCGCAGCGCTTCGTGCCAAGCTTCGGCAAGGCCCTGAACCTCGGCGTCGAACGCGGGGCCGCCGCCGTACCAGTCGTCGAAGCCGTGCGCGTCGAACCAGAAAGTAAGCAGTTGAGAGGCCCAGTCGGCGGGCGGCGGGGCGAGTGTTTCCAGATCAGTTGTCATTGCGCGCATAGGGAAGCAATCCAGAGCGATTTACGCAAGCCTAGATTGCTTCGCTACGCTCGCAAGGACGCTATTCGGCCTTGGGGCGGCGATAAGGAACAAATTCGCCGAGCGAAACGAAGCCCGAATAGAAATGGCTGGTGCGATCGCGCAATTCGATCGTGTCGATGCTGCACAGCTGGCTGCTGCTGGTGCGCGTGACGAGAATATCGTCGTCATCGAGCGATCCGGCGCCGCCTTTCGGCCGGTTGACCCACAAGGTACTGCCAACCTTATAGACGATCGCGGTCTTGTCGATGATCTGCGAGCTGCGCGCGGTCGAGAGCGAGATGCAATCCCGCGGCTCGCCCGCGACACGGCCTTCGAGCAGCTTGGCGAGCTGATCTTCGGGGGCAAGCTTTTCGCGGGCGGTCGCGGCGGGGGCGACCGCGATAGCGGCGGCGGCGACAAGCACCGGGATGAGGTGACGCATGATTCGACTCCTGTCTTCAACATACCCTACCCGGCGCCCATTTACCCCTTGCGCTGTGAACAGAGGCTGACTCGCCGCGGGTTCAGCACGCCCCGTCAGGAAGCGGAATTCCGAGCGGGCCTTTGCATTTTTTCTTCTTCGCAGGTTCGATCGGGGTGCTGCCGCCGGTCGACGAGCCGCCCATTCCGCCGAAATCGGCGCCGATCAGCAACATCGTGTGCGAACGGAAGCGCACTTTCGCCGTCCAGTCGATATTCCACGCCGCATTGCCGGCCGGCTTGGGTGGGTAAGAGAAATTCGCCTCGGGCCCGAAGGCGTTCAGATTGCCGAGCATCATTTCGCCCGACGCCTTTTTGACCTCGGCGGGAATCTGGCAGCTCGTCTGCGACGGCGACATCACGATCTTCTTCGTAACGAGGTTCGCGACGACCGACGGCGGTAACCAGTCCCACAGCCCGCCGCCGAATTCCTTCGACGCGCTGCTCGTCCACCAGACGATATCGCCGACATCATTCTTGCCGCTGCCATTGCCCATGCCGCCGATCGTCCAGGCGACATAGCCGGTGGCGCTGGGCACCGAATTCCAGCGGACCATCACCGACTGGTCGCCCTGGATCGCGGTGGAGGCGCTGAGCCCCTGCATATAATCCTGCGCGAGCGTGAAGTTGATATCGGACCCGATATTGCTCGCGACGCGGTGCGCACCAAGCAGTGACGAGCCTGAGCCGGGCTGCTTGCCGCCCTTGTTGTTCGGCCAGTCGATGTAGGAGCGGCTGTTCGCCTTGCTTACCTCGCGGATAACCGGGACTGCGCTTGAGAAGAGATTCGGCGGGATTTGCCCTGCGGCGACCTTGGCGAAATCGATCACGACGGGCTGGCCGGGACCTGCCTTCGCGCCGCAACCCCAGTAAAGCAGCAAGCGGCCCTTCGGACGTTCGAACGGCGTGACGGTCGCGGGATCCTCCTTGCCCTCGATCGTCGTCAGCGGGACCGACTTGCCCATTTTTGCTTGCGGCAGGAAGAAATGGTCGCCCTTCGGCGGCGGCGCGGTCGCCGCGTCATTCGAGCCGAGGCGAAGCAGCAGTTGGTGCGCGATCTTGCTCGACGGGTCGCCGCCGAACATCATCCCCATTGCGCCGCCAATGCCGCCCTTGCCGCCGCCCATTGCGGCGAAACCGGACATCGTTGCGACGTCCATTTCATAGCGCTCCTTGGGGCCGGTCGATTTTTGCGCCGAGCCGGGAACGGCGGCGAGCATCGCGGCGACCGCCGCCACGGAAACAAAACGCAGACTCGAACGCATATGATCCTCCCTGTTGCGGAGGATGCCCCCGCGGATGATGCGACCCGATTCTTGTTTTATTTTGGCGAACTATATGCGCGCGAATCGCGAACGCCAAGTGAGGGTGGTCACAGGGCGTTGCTGGCGGGCGTTACGCCGTCCCGCCGACCGTCAGCCCGTTGACCAGCAAGGTCGGCTGGCCGACGCCCGCGGGGACGCTTTGGCCGCCCTTGCCGCAGATGCCGATGCCTTCGTCGAGCGCCATATCGTTGCCGATACCGGTGACTTTGGTCAGGACGCTGGGGCCGTCGCCGATCAGGGTCGCGCCCTTGATCGAGTCGCCGAGCTTGCCATTCTCGATCTTGTACGCCTCGGTGCAGCTGAACACGAATTTGCCCGAGACGATGTCGACCTGGCCGCCGCCAAAGCTTTTGGCGAAGATGCCGTTTTTAACGCGGCTGAGGAGTTCGGCCGGATCGTCGTTGCCGCCGCGCATGAAGGTGTTGGTCATCCGCGGCATCGGCGCGTGCGCAAAGCTTTCGCGGCGGCCGTTGCCGGTCGGCTCGACCCCCATCAGGCGCGCGTTGAGGCGGTCCTGCATATAGCCTTTGAGGATGCCGTCTTCGATGAGGATCGTTTCGCCGGTCGGGGTGCCTTCGTCGTCGATGCTGAGCGAACCACGGCGACCGCCGCCGACGGGGCTGTCCATCGCCCCGTCATCGACGACGGTTACGCCCGATGCCGCGACGCGTTCGCCGATGCGGCCCGAAAAGGCGCTGGTGCCCTTGCGATTGAAATCGCCTTCAAGGCCGTGGCCGACCGCTTCGTGGAGCAGCACGCCGGGCCAGCCGGGGCCGAGCAACACGGTGAACTCACCCGCCGGCGCGTCGACCGCGCGCAAATTGACGAGGGCCTGTGCCAGCGCTTCGTCGATTGCGCGGTTCCACTGAGCAGGCTCGAACAGATGGTCGTACATATAGCGACCGCCGAGGCCGAAACTGCCGGTTTCGCGGCGGCCATTTTCTTCGACAACGATCGAAACATTGAGGCGTACGAGCGGACGGATATCGGTTGCGAGGAAGCCGTCGGCGCGGACGATCTCGACCACGGACCAGCTGCCCGCCAGCGAAACGGAAACCTGCGCGATGCGGGGATCGCGCTCGCGCGCTGCAGCGTCGATTTCCTGGCAGAGTGCGACCTTCTTCGCGAAGGGGATCAGGTCGAGCGGATTGGCTTCGTCATAAAGATGGCGGTTGGTGCGCGGCGGCGGCGCGGCGTGGGGCTGATTCGACGGGTCGAGCAGCGCGAGCGTTTCGGCGGCGCGGCGGATCGCACCGGCACTGATGTCGCTGGCATGGGCAAAGCCCGTCATTTCGCCTGACACGGCGCGGAGGCCGAAACCGGCATCGGTTGAATAGTCGGCGGTCTTGAGCCGGCCGTCGTCGAAGCCGAAACTCTCGGTCGCGCGATATTGCAGATACAACTCGCCGTCATCGGCCTTCGCGAGCGCTTCGCGCGCGACCGCCTGCGCCAGATCGGGGTCGAGCGCGTCGGCGCGATAGAGGAAGCGGCGGGGATCGTTCGGGCTTGTCATAGCCCTGATATAGGGAGGCGCGCGACTATGCGCAAACCGCCTTCGTCATTGCGAGCGCAGCGAAGCAATCTCCCGCTATCAGCCTCAAGCAAGTCCGATAGCTGGAGATGGCTTCGTCGCTGCGCTCCTCGCAATGACGGGCCTAAAGATAATTCACGGTAAGCGTGAAGGTGCCGCTGTAGTCGCCCGCAGGCTGGTTTGCCGGAACGGTCAGTGTCCCGCCGATATAATAGGTCTGGACGCCGCTAGGCAGCAGGGTGGCGCCGAGCAAGACGACGCCGCCGCCGCTGGTGCTCGCGGCACGCACAAGGCTGGCGGTCAACGCCGTCGCTCCGCCACCCGCGCGTGTCAGGGTGACGCTGGTGTCGCCCGACACGGTGATGAGCAGGATGCCGCCCGTCCCCTGGAATATAGCGCGCTGGGTGCCCGCCCCGACCGGCGTGACGCCGCCGCTGGTCGTGCGCGCGCCGGTGACGGCATTGATCGTCACCGTGCCGCCCGTCGTCCCGCTGACCATCGTTCCGAAATCAAGATCGTCGGTCTTGATCAGCGTATTCGGGCGGACGACGGCCGCATTGGCGGTCACATTGGTGTTGGCGGCATAAGCCGGCGCGCACAGCGCCACGCTCGCTGCTGTCGCAGCGATGGTCAGGGCGCGCAACGCACCCCGACAGTTTCTGGTCCCTTGAATCCCCACAGATTCTGCTCCTGTCTGACACATTTATGCCGGACGGACCTTCATCGATGATGCACGGGGATGGTAAAGCGGCTGTTTACTTTTGGCCCGCGGGTCAGGCGTGATCGGCGACGCCGCCGACGAGAATGAAGCGCCGGTCGCAATAGCCGCAGTCGGCGAAGCCTTCGTCGGTATCGATTTCAAGCCACACGCGCGGGTGGCCGAGCGCCGCGTCGGCGAGCCCATCTCCCGTGCCGTCACAGGCGATGCGAGTCTTGGGCGTGCGGATCGTTTCGGGTGCGGGCTGGGTCATCGACCGCGCCCATAGCAAGCGCGTGACGCGGCTGCAATCGGGTCTGCGATATCCTGGTGGGGCCGTAACGGCGCCGGCAAGCATCCGTTC